>CATEMS010000335.1 GCA_949507465.1 Flavobacteriaceae bacterium | reverse complement strand
TTTTGGCGAATAATTAATTGCTCATCTTCTAGGGTTGGATATTTAATTACTGTTTTTAGCATAAATCGGTCTACTTGAGCCTCGGGCAGAGGATAAGTACCCTCCTGCTCAATAGGGTTTTGGGTAGCCATTACCAAAAATGGTTTGTCTAATCCAAAGGTCGTATCGCCAATAGTAACTTGCTTCTCTTGCATGGCCTCCAAAAGAGCCGATTGCACTTTTGCAGGTGCCCGATTGATTTCGTCGGCTAAGACAAAATTGGCAAAAATGGGTCCCTTTTTAATGCTAAAATCGTTCTCCTTCATATTGTATATAAGGGTTCCTACTACATCTGCAGGCAACAGATCTGGAGTAAATTGCACTCTGCTAAAACTACCTTTTACAGCCTTAGACAGCGTATTAATGGCTAGTGTTTTTGCCAAACCAGGCACTCCCTCTAATAAAATGTGGCCTTGGCCCAGAAGTCCAATAAGCAATCGTTCAATCATGTGTTTTTGGCCCACGATTACTTTATTCATTTCCATGGTGAGAATATCTACAAAAGCGCTTTCCTTCTCAATTTTATCGTTCAATGCGCCAATATCTGTAGGCGATGCTGTTTGTTCCATAATCCTGTTTTCTGTTCTTAGATTTATTATTTTACCTCAATGGGTTTTAAATAGTATTGGTGTTGTTGTGTAAAGTAGTAAAACTACTCAATACTAAAGACGAAATTTAAACTCACAAGTTACGCTAAATTTCAATTATTTTTCTTGGGGCTAAATTAAGACAACTAAGCCTTGGAGTCAAGTTTGTTAATAAAATTTTAAGACTGTTTTTTATCACTTTTAGCACGTACATTTGTAATTATTAATTGCTAAAATGTCCTCTCCTAATTGGATAGTTTTTTACCTGTAGATCAGGGGATTGTTTTAATTTTATAACCACTTATGAAAAAAACTGCTCTTATTACAGGTGCTACCTCTGGTATCGGACGTGCAACAGCCACCCTTTTTGCTAAAAATGATATCCATTTAATTTTGTGTGGAAGACGCCAAGAGCGCCTTGATGCTATCGCAAAAGAATTGTCCTTATTCACAAAGGTACATACACTTTGTTTTGATGTACGTGATAAAACACTCGTAGAAAAATTGCTTGTCAATTTACCTGAAGGGTTTAATGAGGTTGATATTTTAATCAATAATGCTGGAAATGCTCATGGGCTTGATAGCATTGATTCTGGATCTATTGATGATTGGGACGCTATGATAGATATCAATGTAAAAGGACTGTTGTATGTCTCTAAGGCAATCATACCGCAAATGCTTGCAAAAGCCGCTGGGCATATTATCAATATTGGATCTACGGCAGGAAAAGAAGTATACCCTAATGGCAATGTGTATTGTGCTAGCAAACATGCAGTAGATGCTATTAATCAGGGCATGCGTCTTGATCTCAACGGAAAAGGTATTAAAGTTGGGGCCATACATCCAGGACTTGTACAGACAGAGTTTAGTGAGATTCGTTTTAAAGGAGATACCAAGCGAGCAGAGAAGGTTTATGAAAACTTCACGCCTTTGCAGCCTCAGGATATTGCTGAAATTATCTACTTTGCTGTTACAAGGCCCTCTCATGTAAATATTGCAGATTTAACCGTGATGTGTCTAGACCAAGCATCCTCTACAATTGTGCATAAGCGGTAATTACTCTACCACAATCTCATCAATAAAGGTCCAAGCTTTATTGCCGGCACCCTGCAAACCATCTGGGATAACCCCGAAGCTAGGAACCGAAATTTTAATAAAAGAAGTAATGCCATCTGCCTTGAGATTTACATCCAAAATTGGTTGATCTGTAGCAGGTAATTTAACCATTGGCAGGGTCCCAAAATCTGTTTGGATTTCAAGGGTTTTTGGTGCATACAACCACTGCCCATTTGCCTTATAAAAACGGGTGCTTATTTTTGAAATTTTTGTGGGTTTTGCAAAAGTGATGGTAATCTGCAAATCATCACCCCAAAAACCTAGCCACTGTTTGTCTGCAAAACGCGTATTACTTCCCAAGACTCCATTAATAAGTGCATCGGTTCCGCCAGCACCATAGGCAGGATGGGGCGCCACATTTACAACAACAGAGGCATTGATTGCTTTGTGGTAGTGTATGGTATCTGAAAAAGCGCGTCCAAGGGCAAGGTTGTCTTTGTAAAGCTGAGCATTTATAATGACGTCTTTTGATATGTGAAGCCCTTGGGTATAGACCTGTTGCTTGCCACCATTAATGCTGTACTTAATTTCTTTCCCTTGGGTTGGGGTAGTAAGGTTGTAAATAACCTTGCCTTGATTTTTCACAACATCTCCTTCTATATCATAAAGATGATTGCCGTAGTTTATTTGTTTGAGATCTAGCCGCTTTAAATTGGGCTCCAGCCTGACTAAAAAATCAGCATAATCTGTTTCTAAATTTTTGGTAGGGCCACTCCAAACAACCTCACTCATTGCAAAAATTCTAGGAAATACCATATATGCTATTTGATCCTGGGTAGCCATGTACTCTGTCCAAACATTCCCTTGAGCACCCAGTACGTGTAGCGCGGCATCTGTTTGTTGCAAGGCTTTTGGAACAGGGTTAAAACCAAACACTTTTTTTAATGGCAGGTATCCACCAATGGCTGTAGGTTCTTCCTGATGGGCGGCTTGGTAGTAATCAAAATAAGCGTGTGAGCTTGGCGTTAAAATTACATCATGCCCTTGTTTTGCGGCAGCAATGGCTCCTTGGGTTCCTCGCCAAGACATGACTGTTGCATTTGGGGCTAGTCCGCCCTCTAAAATTTCATCCCATCCTATCATTTTCTTACCCCTGGCATTTATATGTTTTTCTATTTCTGTTATAAAATAGCTTTGTAAACCATGGGAGTCTTCTAATCCCATTTGATTGATAAGTTGCTGACAATGTGTACACGCATCCCATCGAGATTTAGGCGCTTCGTCACCACCAATATGGATATAGGTGCCAGGAAACAACTCAATAACCTCATCCAGTACATTTTTAAGAAAAGTAAAGGTCTCTGGCTTTGGGCAATAAATATTTTCAAACACACCCCATTTTGTGGCCACAGGAATTTCTTGAGCTGTACAGCTCAAAGAGGGGTAGGCAGAAATAGCAGCCTGGGCATGACCAGGGAGTTCAATTTCTGGAATTATAGTTACATGATGCGCTTTGGCAAAGGCAATAATTTCTTTAACCTCTTGTTGGGTGTAAAAACCTCCATAGGGTTTACCATCAAAGCGTTGAGGGGTGTCGTTATAATGACCAATTAATGTTTCTTTCCTGAAAGCACCTTTGCGGGTAAGCTCTGGGTATTTTTTTATTTCAATACGCCATCCTTGGTCATCAGTTAGGTGCCAATGAAAGGTGTTAAATTTTAATGCTGCTAACCAAGTAATGTATTGTTTGATAAATTCTTTGGGGAAGAAGTGGCGAGAAACGTCAAGATGCATCCCACGGTATGAAAACCTTGGAGCGTCTTTAATCTCCATGCAAGCAATAGTTATCGAGTCAATTATAGTGGTATTTGATTTTTCTAACACTGGAGGAAGTATCTGGCGCAAACTCTGGACTGCATAAAAAGCCCCTTGGCCGTCAGATGCTTTAATAGTAATACCCTTTTTTAAAATACTAAGGCTGTATCCCTCCTTTGGTATTGAATTGTCTTTAATAATTACAATACTTGCAGCAGCTTGTGGGGCAGAATCAATCGAAATTCCAGTGCCATTTAAAAGGTATGCTTTTAAAAAATTTACTGCTGTTTTAAATTCTGGAATTGCAAAAAGGGTACTGTTATTGGTTAAGATGAAGTGACCACTACGCATTTCTAGTTGATCAGGGGCTGGAATAATCGTTGCATCACAAGCCATAAGTTGCTTGCCTTTTCTAGGGGTGCAACCACTGGATAGCACGAACAATACTAGCAGGGGTAACCATAGGCTATTTAAACGGATTGAGTTAGTTTTGTAGTGCATTTAGGGTCTTGTGATGTAAAATGGTATTTTGCGGTGAGCTAGTTACAAAAGTGATGTTTTTTTCCTGGCTAGGTAACAAATCAAAAAAGTTGTCTGTAAAATGTCCTGGGACATCTGTATATAAAAATACATTTTTTTGCAGTGTTGTGGCCTTGAGTGAAATTTCAATTCCATGAACACCTAATTTGGTTTTCATATCAAAACCATCTTCCCCAAGGAGGAGGTCTTTGGGTTTTTCAAAATAATATATCTGGTGTAGGTCACCAAATACAACTTTTGCGAAGGTTTGTTTTCTATTAAAGTCAAGTTCTCTTAAATCTACTTGATACACTACTTGATTTTTTTCATTAAAAGTACGCACAGATCTTGTAGGTGTTTGATATAGGATGTTTCCATTAAAATCATAAAATAAAACCTGCATGGGTGCCTCTAGTGTTTCAGGGCCATCATCTACTACTTTAATTTTCAATATATTGTTTTGCTCAAAAGGTATAATGATTCTATTCTCGAATGCCTGTTTTACCTTGTAGTGAAGTGCTTTCCAATTTCCTAATCCGTCAATACTTGACCAAGAAACAGCTGGCCAGCAATCATTTAATTGCCAATACAAACTCCCCATATTGTATGGCTTTGCTGCGCGGTGCGCTTTGATCCCTTTGGTGATCCCGTAGGCCTGCAATAATTGACTTACGTAGATATAATCTGTAGCATTTGTTGGCACTGGAAAATTTCTTTTCATGTACTGTTTAATAATTGCAAAACCCCTTGAATGCTTTTGATGGCTTTCAAAACTTGGATGTAAAAGATCGATACTATCCATTTGAGAAAAATACTTGATTGCCTGATATCCTGGAAATGACTGAAATCCAAATTCACTCATAAATCTTGGTACTTCCTGCTCAAAATGTTCAAAGGGATACCCATCGTGCCAGACCCACCAATCATGAGCATCTCCCTCAAACTGATATCGTTTGTCTCCTCTACCAAACTTAGGAGAACTCTCCCAATATGAAATACTACCGTGTAAACTATCTACAACTTTGGGTAAAATGCCATTAAACACTGCTTGGTAACTGTTCCAGATAGCTTCTTTTTGAGCTTGGGTTTTATCTGCTTGCCAGCCCCACCTGTACCAGCCTTCGCTGTTTTCGTTATTACCACAGTAAAGGGCTATACTTGGGTGTTGCCTTAGTCTTTTTACGTTGGCTACGGCCTCGTTTTTAACATTGTTTAGAAATGAGTTGTCTCCAGGGTACATCGCGCAAGCAAACATAAAATCTTGCCAAACTAAGATTCCTTTTTCATCACATAAATCATAAAACAAATCATCTTCATACACACCCACGCCCCACACTCGGAGCATGTTCATGTTTGCCTTGAGTGCATCGTTGAGTAATTTTTCACGCTCCTTGGGCTGCACCTGTGAGAGAAATATGTTCTGTGGAATGTAATTTGCCCCTTTCATGTAAATAGGTTTCCCGTTTAGTTTAAAATAAAACCGTTCTCCAAGGGTGTCTTTTTCTGTAACAAGCTGTATGGTTCTTAGGCCTATTTTTTTGTGAACCGTTTCTAGAATTGTACCCTCTCTTTTTAGGTGTATGGTAAAATCATACAGAAAAGGAGTTCCAAGATTGTGTGTCCACCAGCGTTTTGGGTTATCAATAGAAAAAGGGATGCTATGGGTATTGAGACCCTTTTGTAGTGTTATGGGTTTGGAATGTGTTTTTCCAGTGGTGTTATTTATAACCTCTACAACACAGCGGGCATCTGGTTTAAAAGATATCATTTGAATGTTTGCCTCTACCAATGCCTGGGAAGTGTTTATTTCTTGGGTTTTGATATACACATCCTCAAGCCTAGCTACACTATAGGATACCAATGATACATCACGCCAAATACCCATGGTTTTAATCTTTGGGGCCCAATCCCAACCGTATTGAAATTGCGGTTTTCGAGAAAACCCTCTTGGGGCCTCGGGAAGTGTGTAGCCTAATTTTAAAGCAGCCTTAGCCTCTATAGTATCTGGACTAAACAGTGTTACTTCTAGGGTATTTTGGAGTTTTAAAATTTTTGTTACGTCAACCTGATAAGGACTAAATGCATTGTTAGTTTGTAAGATAAGATGCCCATTTAAAACCACTTTTGCATAAGTATCTAGGCCATCAAACTTTAAAATATGTTGCTTTGTCTGTAGTTGTGAAGGTGAAACGGAAAAGGCCTTTGTATACCTCCAATCTTTTTCAGACACCCATTGAAGGCTGTCTTGATTATTTGCAATAAAAGGATCAGGGATTTCTCCCAATCGCAGCAAATCGGATTGGACACTCCCGGGCACTTGAGCCAACTGCCAATGTTGAGAGTCTAATTCTTCAAATTGCCAATCATTGCCATTTAACAACAGGATTTGGTTATGTGACGGCGTGCAAGAAATAAATAACACAGTAAGAAGACCAAAAAAAGTAATTCTCATGCTACTAAAATAAGCATCTTATTTACTTTCCTGTTAGATTGTTGATCATATAGATCAAAATAGTAAATAAAAAATGATGCATTTCATCGATTTTTTTATTTGAGGAGGTAGTAATTGACATTTTTAGTTGTTTTTTAAATAAAAAAACACGATGAAATGCATAAAAATAACGATGAAATGCATAAAAAATATAAAAATTTAGGATTTTTATGATTTTTGTATTTTTTATGACAAATCTATTGTTTATGGGGGTTAAGAGGTTTATTGGCACGGTAGGTCTTTCAAAAAAACATTAATAAAATCGATTAAATGCACAAAATATCAGATAAAGTGTTTTTTTATTACAAAAAGTTTTATATTTGAATCATCATCATGCCCCAAATTTGATGACCCCAAATTATGAAACCATTAAGACTTAGCCTGCTTGCTATGGTGTTTTTGCTATCATTTACTTCCTGTACCACAGAAGACGTGGTCCCAGAAATAATTGAAGATTACACCATTGATCTAAATCTTGCAAAAGAAACAAATTGGAAATTGGCAGAACAAATTACATACCATATAAATCAACACAGAAGCTCTATTGGGCTCAACCCTATTGAGATAGATCAGCAATATGCCTCAGCTTATGCTGTAGAACATACAAAGTATATGATTGATATTGAAAACATGAACCATGACAATTTCCACTATCGTCAACAAGCACTTACCTATCAAGGTGCACAAAGAGTTGGAGAAAACGTAGCTTTTGGATACCAAGATCCGCAAGTTGTAGTGAGCGCCTGGCTAAATAGCCCAAGTCATAAAAGAAACATAGAAGGTGATTACTCACACTCTGGTTTTGGAATCATGCAAGACACTAATGGAAATTTTTATTATACCCAACTATTTTACAAGAACTAAGACCTACTTATTTATTGTTTGAGACTCCAACCC
>CATEMS010000334.1 GCA_949507465.1 Flavobacteriaceae bacterium | reverse complement strand
TAATCTTCGTATAAACCAAGGTATTTTTTTGTTTGTTATCCTTTAATTTAAGATTTATCATAGAATTCAAAAGCTTCCTCAATTAAAGAATTTGGAACTTTTTTATCTAAATGCACCACGCCATAGTCTTCAAGTAATACAAATAATACGGCTCCATCTTTATTTTTTTTATCGTGTATCAGAAGTGCAATAATAGATGCTATATCTTCTGTATTAAACACCTGCTTTTTAAAGACACTTAAAATAAAAGAGGTTATAGCCATTAGTTTGTCTTTGTCAAATCCCATTAGCCTGCTTGATATGTAGGTGGCAAGAACAATACCAATTGCAACGGCCTTTCCATGAGACAATGTCTGTATGTTTTTGTTTTCTAAACAATAGGATTCAATAGCATGACCAAGTGTATGCCCAAAATTAAGTGTTTTCCTAACATCCATTTCATTAAGATCCTGTAAAACAATGTTGTTTTTAATGGCTATAGACCTCCATATTAGACGCTGGGTGCTGTTTATATTTTCTACATTAAAATTTTGAAGTTCTTCCCAATACTCTTGACTATCAATAAGAGCGTGTTTTAGCATTTCAGCAAAGCCAGAGGTGATTTCTTGTTCTGGTAGTGTGTGTAAGAAAATAGGATCTACAAGCACAGCACAAGGAGTATTGATTACTCCCACTTGATTTTTTAATACCCCAAGATTAACTCCATTTTTACCCCCAATAGCGGCATCAACCATCGCTAGTAAAGATGTAGGTACATTTATAAAGTCAATTCCTCTTTTATATGTTGAGGCTACAAACCCCCCAACATCTGTTACCACACCGCCACCAAGGTTGATGAGCACACTTTTTCTGTCTGCTCCACGCTTTGAAAGTTCACTCCATATATCGATACAAGTATGAAGTGTTTTATGCTCTTCACCACAGGGCATTGTAATAGTTTGAAAATCTAATTGTTTATCAATTTTTTTTAAAAATAGCTCATAAGCACACCTATGTGTATTGGTGTCTACAAGTATGAAAATTTTAGTGGGGTTTAATCTCTCAATACTTGCTTTTAATAAATCCCATCTATTTTCATTGCAGTATAGTGCTGTTTGCTTAGTAACAATTGGTTTTTTCATGGCCATAACTATATTTTTTTAACGTGTTAGCACACTGTAAATTGTTAAAACGTTTGATAACAAAATTAGGACATTGTATTTCAACGACCATCAAAACTAACTATATTTGTACAACAAATTTTATAATGGCATTGAACACCCTTTTTAACGACACACAAACCGCATTTAAACTAAAAAGTGATACTGAATTAGATCGCGCTTATTTTCTATTCAAGATGATTTCTAAAGAGCCTCTTGTAAAAATAGGTACCCTAGCAACAAAAGTTGCGCTGAATCTTAACCTACCCGTACAGGGCCTTATTCGATCAACTGTGTTTGATCATTTTTGTGGTGGAGTGAATGAAAAAGATTGCATGCGTGTTGTTGATAGTTTAAACAGTGTAAAGGTACGTTCTGTCTTAGATTACTCTGTAGAAGGCAAGCAAGAGGAATCTCAATTTGATGCCACATTACAAAAAGTAATAGAGCTTACTGAATTTGCGAAGAATAAAGATGCTATGCCATTTTCTGTATTTAAACCAACAGGCTTTGGCCGCTTTGAAATTTGGAGAAAACTTACAGAAAGAGAAACTTTGACCCCTGATGAAAAAAAGCAGTGGCAGTCTATACAGCAGAGATATCACAGTGTTTGCAATGCAGCTCATAGCAGTGGTATATCACTGCTAATTGATGCTGAAGAGTCTTGGATGCAAGATGCTGCAGACAACCTTTGTGAGTCCATGATGGCTAAATACAATACAGAAAAAGCAGTTGTTTTCAACACGCTCCAATGCTATCGTTGGGACCGTTTAGCTTATTTAAAAGAACAACATGCAAAGGCCAAAGCAGGTAACTATAAATTAGGGTTCAAGATTGTGAGAGGCGCTTATATGGAAAAGGAAAACAATAGAGCCAAAGAGAGAGGATATCCAACACCCATATGCGATAGTAAAGAGGCAACAGACACCAATTTTAATGCCGTTTTGGAGTATATACTTGACAATTTGCAGGACATTTCTCTGTTTATGGGTACTCATAACGAGCAAAGTAGTTATTTAGCCTTGGAGATACTAAAATCTAAGGGAATCAAAAAAAATGACAATAGAGTGTGGTTTGGCCAACTCTATGGAATGAGTGATCATATAAGCTACAATCTAGCTGCCCAGGGCTACAATGTTACAAAATACATTCCTTTTGGACCTGTTAAGGACGTCATGCCTTATTTAATTAGACGAGCAGAAGAGAACACGTCTGTGGCAGGGCAAACCAGCAGAGAACTTACATTACTTAAAAAAGAGAAAATAAGAAGAAAGTTGTAAGTTAGTTGTTCTTTTTTATAAGTTTTTTGGCATCAAAACTCCATGCTAACATCCTACTTGTTTTGTTTCCTATTGGCATTACCACTGTTGTGTGATTTGCCTTTGCCTTGTCTAACTGTTTATACAATTTATTTAAGTGCGCTTTATTTGAGACAAGTGTTGTAAATATCCCTACTTTGCTTTTGTATGTTACACTTTGCTTGATCATTCTTTTTATAAATAAAGCCTCACCACCATTACACCAAAGTTCATTGGCTTTTCCTCCAAAATTTTGAATTAATTCTTTTCTAGATACATAATCATTGTCTTTTGATATGTTCGCTAGCTTACGCAGGGTGCCTTTGGTTGCTTCCAGTTCACTTGTATGAAAAGGTGGATTACAAATGGTAATGTCAAAATATTCATCTTCTTTAATAATGTCCATGAAAATATGGGCATTGTTTGGCTGCTGTCTGATTTCAATCTTGTTTTTTAAGGCTTTTGTTGCTCCAACAATTGCTTTTGCAGAGGCAATAGCATCACTGTTTATATCTGCACCTACCATTTGCCAGTTAAAAAGTTGAGCACCAATAATAGGATAAATGCAATTTGCTCCCACGCCAATATCCAGCGCTTTATATCTTACAGAATCATTATTGGTTTTTTGGTGCGCAGCAAGCAATGATTCAACATAACATAAATAATCTGCTCTTCCAGGAACCCCAGGGCATAAATATCCAGGAGGAAGCTCATAATCATCCAGTTTGTAATGATGCAACAACAAGGCTTTATTTAAATGAAATACTGCTTGTGGGTTTGCAAAATCAATGGTACGAGCCTTATATTTATTAGTAAAAACAAAAGCCTCAAGCGATGTATGTACTTGAAGTAATAATTCAAAGTTGTATGGATCTTTATGTGGATTATTTTGATGCATTCTAAGAGTTGAAATATAGGCTAATAAAAAATGATTTTAG
>CATEMS010000333.1 GCA_949507465.1 Flavobacteriaceae bacterium | reverse complement strand
TTTCCTTTTAACACTTTACAAAGAGAGATAATATAAATTATTAGAGATCTAATAAATTTGATCGCCTTTGGTTTACCAATATTAGTTGTGTCACTAGCCGTTGTTAGATTAATATAATTTGCAGCAAAACTATCATTAATCTGTTTACTTGCTCTAATGGTTTCGTTCATTGCAGATGCGCCGTGAACTGGTGGAGGTAATTGCATTATGAACAACACTTTTTTTTTATTTCTCATAAACTATTTTTTTTGTAGTACACAACAGAAAAATAAGCCAAAATAAAAGAGATGAGTGAGGTAATTCCAGTACTACATTAAAAGCGGCCCAGACTGAAGAGCTTAACAATAAAATAATTAAATACACTTGATTTTTGTCTTTAGTGTTGAAAATAAGGTTTTTTAAGCCTGTTACATATGGTTTTAATAATAAAATTATTATGATACCTACGTGAAAAAATAAAGTTATAAATGAGTTGTGATATGCCTTAACATACTTTTCTGACGGAGAGCTAAGAAAATCATTGCTGCCCCCAAACCTCTCAATAAACTCTTCAATTTGAAGATCGCTTACAAAAGGAACGCCAAAACCATTTCCAAATAAAAAAGAGGAGTCAAACGTGTTGCTAAATGCAACTCCCCAGTACCAAATCCTAAAGTTTGCATTTATATCACTAAAGTTAGGGTTTAAGAAATACTGCATGCCAACTCCAAAAGCAATAATCAATAGTGCTGACATAAATTGTTTTGGCTTAATCTTCCAAATAAAAACACCGAATAACACCGTTAATATTGATAAAGTAGAAGATGAGTGACCAATTGTTAAGGAAACCAATAATATAATTATGAACCAGGTTGTTTTTTCAAAAAGGGTGTTGTTGCCCAAAACGATATCTGTAGCAAATACGGGGAGAAGCAGCATAATCATGGGGGAATAATAATGCCTTCCTTCAAAAATATTTGTGCCTAGGTATAACAAAAAAAGTAAATAAATAACTTGAATTATAAAGCCCGCTTTTGACAATTTAATAATAAAATTTAAAAGTTGTTTTGATTTGTGCTTAATACGTTCATATAATAAAAAAGCAATCGCCAAATAACCAATAATCATTCCCTGCCTTAAGACATACTCTACGGGGTTGCCTTTAATGATTGAAATTGCAATACTTGAAAGTCCATATATAATGAATATTAATACTCCCCCGGTTAAGTTAATCTTTGATAAGCCAATAATAGAAATGAATGAAACAATAATTAAGATAAACTCATAGAGATAAAGATTTTCAAACAATTTATACTTAGTAAAAGAAGTGCCGAAAACTAGAGTCAGCCACAAAATGACCTTGACGGCGCTAAATATAATCGAGTCCAACCTGTGATTTATGAAGTACATCGATCTGCTTTAAAGTTTAGTTGGATCATTTGGAATTTAGTTTTTTAAGTGTCTGCAATATATTAAGTGAAGCAATTAATAATAATACAAACGACAAGGTAAGCCGCCAAAAACTCTCCTCCAAAAAAATAAAGGCTGCATAATAAAGTAATGCTAGAACTAAAATGGGTAAAATAAGCGTAATTCGTGTTGAATAATACTTTTTTTCTTTTAAAGCAGTCCCATTTAGTGTTAAAAGAATCAACTCTCCCAAAACACATGAAATTATGATCATGTTAGGGTTGTCACCTATTAGATAATATAGGATAACTACAATTAAACATGTACTAATCCCAGCAATTAAGTAGTTCTTGCTGTAAGCTATGTCTTTCTTTTTAATCAACATCCGAGCATTAGAACTAGAAGATATAGAGGATATAAAAGCCAGCAAACCCATTAAGGCAAATAAATTCTTAATTTTTAACGCTTCCTCATCAAAAAGAAGTGGTAACGTAATTTCTGGATAAAAAACAAAAAGACTTGCGAACGAGACTCCAAAAATCATGGTTAAATAATCTACTTTTAAAGCCTGATGAATAAAAATTAATTCCTTAAAAAATGTTTGAACTATTATTCTTCTAAGTCCCGTATAGATAAAATAAAGTTTTAAAGCCAAATAAGCTGATGAAATCGTTTCAGCGCTGTAGAAATATGATGCTACATTTAGTATTCCTAGCCCAACAAAAAAATAGGATAAATTGGCAATACCAATTGGTGCATTAGTAAAGTATAACTTCAAGTTATTAAGTTGTGGTTTTACAAAATAACCGACTCCTAAAAATCTACTAACCAATATCCCTGCAATTAGAAACCCAAAAATTGTACTTACAGCAAATAGAAGGGGAAGGCTTACGTCTTCCCAAAACATAATGCCAGCTATTATCGCTGCTGATGGCACAAAAAGACGAATGAATGAAATTATGGCGCCCCAAACTGGCTTCCCTCTACCGTATAAAGCAAAGTCTGCATTAAGAGCAAGAACAGGAGCAAAAAAGAACAAATAATTTTTAGTTGTCGCAAAGCCTAAAAGCCCAAACAGCATTAATATTATTCCTACAATTAATCTTGCGGATTGGGTTTGTTCTAAAGATTCTCTCCAAGTGTTTTCATTAATGGCTAAATCTCGTGTTGTTGTTGTTTGTAAGCCAAAAGTGGTGATAGAAACTATTAGCAAGAAAAATGAGTCTATTTCACCTATTAAAGAAATCGTCTGATTATCTGCAAACTTTGATAAAGCTTTGAGAGTGATTAGATTTAATAAATGTGCAAGCCCAGTGATAGTTCCTACAATAAAAAGGCGTTTTATCATCTGTTTTTTTCTAAAACAAAAAAGATTGATTGTGGGAAAATTCTACTCAGCCTTGAGGTTGTGTGGTGTAAAACCCCAAAACAAGTAATTAAGTCAAATGATTCATCTGAAAATGGTATCCTGCCTGATTCATTGGGCGCTACATAATTTATTTTATTTGAAATTTTGTTTTTTTGAAGTTCAGATGAAGGCTCCAAAATGTACAAATCATCAATTTTATCAATAATAGGTTGGAACTCGTGCCCTGTTGCAGACCCTATGCCTAAAACAGTAGCATATCTTTTGTGTCTATCGAGTTTGCTGTACCCATGAAAAACATTGATGTTATTATAAAGATAAATGCCTTTTGATAATAACTCCAGTTCTTTTGAGGCAATTGAAGAGTACCCCTCTTTTTCTTCTTTAAACCACTGTTTTATTTGTTCTTGACTGAAGTTGTCGCCGTACAACTCATGCCCATTAAAATACTTTTTCATATCTATAAGCAGCTATTTATTCCACAAAAGTCTAACACTCTTTTATCTTCTTGAATTTTAATATTCTTAAACTCATCATGGGCTACCAAAAAAGCAATGATGTCTGCTTCTGCAATAGCCGTTTTATAATCGGTAAGTTTAAACACTTTGTGCTCTTCAATATTAGGCTCTACAATATAATGGGTTTCATTGTTAGAGTTTTGCAAAACCTTTTGAGCAATATATTTTGCTGGAGACTCTCTTAGGTCATCAATGTTTGGTTTAAACGCTAACCCCATAATGGCTGTCATAGGCTTTCTTCCGTTTTCTAATTCAAACTTTAACTTCGCATTTTGAATCTTCTCGGCACACCAAAAAGCTTTGCGATTGTTGATTTCTCTTGCAGAAGCTATCATTTTTGCTTCTTTTGGGTAATCAGAAACAATAAAATATGGATCCACAGCTATGCAATGTCCGCCCACACCACAGCCTGGTTGTAAGATATTCACCCTTGGATGTTTGTTTGCGAGTTTAATTAGTTCCCACACATTTATATCTGCTTTATCGCAAATAAGTGATAATTCATTCGCAAATGCTATTTGAACATCTCGAGACGAGTTTTCTACCAACTTACACATCTCTGCTGTTCTGGCATTAGTTGTGTGTAATTCGCCCTTTACATAATTGCTGTAAAATGCTAAGGCTTTCTCTGTTGACACTTCATTAACACCTCCTATAACACGGTCGTTATGAACCAGTTCATGCATTACATTTCCTGGCAAAACACGCTCTGGACAATAAGCGATATATAATTGGTTCTTAAGCTCTGGACGCTCTCTGTATATCAGATCCATCATTTTTTCTGTAGTTCCCACTGGAGAGGTAGATTCTATAATATAAAGATCTCCTGCTTTTAATAGAGGTAATATCCCTCTTGTAGCTGTTTCTACAAATGAGATGTCTGGCTCGTTCTTACCTTTAAAAGGCGTTGGGACTACAATTAAGTAGTTTTTTGACTCTACAGCTTCAGTAGCTGCTTTTAAATAGCCTCCTTTGACTGCTAAAGCAACGGCGGTGTCTAGCTCGGGTTCTACAATATGAATCTCGCCTCTGTTTATGGTGTCTACTACCTTTTGGTTAATATCTACACCATGTACCTGTACCTTGTTGGAGGCTATAAGTGCTGCAGTTGGCAAGCCTATATACCCTAGCCCGATCATAACTACTTCTGGTTGATTCATTTTCTTTTGGTTTATATTGTTTTAACCTCTTGTTGGGCAATAAATTCTACGATTCGCTCACAAGCTTTACCATCACCATAAGGATTATGTAACTTGCTCATAGCTTCAAAGCGTATATTATTGTTTAACAAATCTAGCACCTCGCTTACAATCAGGTCTTTATCAGTGCCCACTAAAATAACAGTCCCTGCATCAACAGCCTCTGGGCGTTCTGTAGTGTCACGCAGAACTAGTACGGGTTTACCTAAACTTGGCGCTTCTTCTTGTATGCCGCCACTATCTGTAATGATAATTTTTGCACGGTTCATCGTCCATATAAAGTCTTGATATGCCAACGGATCAATGAGTATTATATTATCTACATCACTTAAAATTCGTTTCACTGGCTCTTGTACCTTCGGGTTTAGATGCACTGGATAAACAATTAAGCGGTTTCTATTGTCAAGAGCAATCGTTTTTAAGGCTTCACAGATACGTATAAATCCATCGCCATGGTTTTCTCTTCTGTGGCCCGTTACCAAAATCACTTCTCTATCTCCTAGGGTTTGTGATAGTTCTTTTATTAAATCACTAGGCTCTTGCTTAACGCGCTCAACGCTGTCTAATAACGTGTCTATAACTGTGTTACCTGTTACAAGTACCGTGTCTTCTTTTATGTTTTCCTGGAGCAAATTAGATTTTGATAACGTTGTAGGTGCAAAATGATAGTAACAAACACGTCCAGCTATTTGTCTATTGATCTCTTCTGGGAAAGGGGACCATTTATTATGGGTCCTTAACCCAGCTTCGACATGACAAACCTTGGTGCCGCTATAAAAAGAAGCAATGCTTCCTGCCATGGTAGTCGTGGTATCGCCATGTACAAAAACGTAATCTGGTTTAACTTCTTCTAAAACAGGTTTTAATCCTTCGATAATAGATGCTGTTAGACTATAAAGATTTTGATTTGGCTTCATTAAGTTTAAATCATAGTCAGGAATAATATCAAAAAATGAAAGAACTTGATCAAGCATTTCTCTGTGTTGAGCAGTAACACATACTGATGTTTCAAACCTAGCATCTGATTTGAATTTATTAACAAGAGGTGCCATCTTTATAGCTTCTGGTCTAGTGCCAAAAACTATGAGTATCTTTTTTTTCATTTTTACTGAAGTGCCGTATTCTTCGGTCTGTTAGCTTTTAGATTTAACGCTTCTGAAGCTATTTCTTTAACCTTAATTTGCGTTATGCGTTTTGCCAAATCATACCAGCTCATGGCTGTGCCATCGCTAAAGTGTTCCATTTTTTGGGGCATGGTCAAATCGTTGGTTTTGTTTAACAAAAATACAACTAAATTCGGAGCATAGGTAGGTGTGCCGTACAAATCACCCACGACTTCCAAATAGGGTGCTGTTTTGGCCTTAGCTAAAATTTTAGTCTGAAAATTGCTCCCGTATTCCGAGTATAACCACGACGTACGTACAATACAGTAGTCGCCACCAACAGCAGCTATGGCTTGTTCTCCCGCCAACTTTGATGCGCCATA
>CATEMS010000332.1 GCA_949507465.1 Flavobacteriaceae bacterium | reverse complement strand
TGCTTGTTCATTTCAAGACCATTGATGAGCACTTTCCCGTTAGCATTGTCTAGCCCTCTTGGTCTAAAAAATGTTGCGCTAAAATCAAAAGCGGCGGCATTTAAAAAAGCATCTCTGGAAGCCTGTAATAGCCCAGAGGTGTTAAAAGAAGAACCATCATCTTCATCAAGCTCGTTATCAGAAAGACTAATGATCCCTATTTGAGATTCTGTAACAGAGAGATCTACCTCTAGTAAGATGGTATTCAAATTTAAGGTCGCCCCATTTTGTATGGTGAGTTGAATTCTTTGTGTGTAATAGCCAGGCTTTGAAACCAAAAGTACTTGCTCGCCTTGGGGTAGCGCATCACCTTGAATTACAAAGAGCCCTTGAGGGTCTGTCATGGTATTAAATGTGCTAGCTTTGATGCTAATGGCCACATCTTCTATGACATCACTCGAATTACTGTCCACAACGCGTCCTTTCACTATTGAAGTTTGCGACATCCCCGTGCCTACAAAAAACAAAAAAGCAAAAAAAGTTAATATGAGTTTTTTCATTCTGAAATTTTAAATGTTTGTTTGGAATTTAACCTTCACTTTGGTATTAGAGTATCCTTATAAACAAATGTACATTTTTCAGTGGAATTAATTACATTTGTTAACAAATTATGCGCTTTATCATTCACAACTAATACACCTGATTAATGCATTTCACTAATTCATTTCTTATCGCACTTTTCTTTGTCTCAAGCATTGGTTCTGCACAAAAAAAACAGTACAAGGTAAACACGATTGCTTTCTATAACGTTGAAAATCTATTTGATACTGAAAATGATCCTATCACCTATGATGATGACAGAACACCAGATGGTAAAGACCACTGGACAGAAGAGATATACCAAGCCAAACTTAAAAATATGGCCAAGGTTATTAGTGAAATTGGAGCCGATGTAACGGGCACAGCTCCAGCCATCGTTGGCCTATGTGAGACAGAAAACAGAAAGGTTTTGGAAGATTTGGTAAACCAAGAATCTCTAATTGGTAAAGAATATGGCATTATACAGTTTGACTCCCCAGATAGAAGAGGGATTGATGTAGCACTTATTTACCAAAAAAAATTATTCACCCCAACAAACTATAAAGCACATGAGTTATTAATTTATGATAATGTTGACCCTACCAAACGGATTTTTACTAGAGATCAATTGGTGGTTAGCGGTATGCTAGACGGAGATAAAATGCATTTTATTGTGAATCATTGGCCCTCAAGAAGTGGCGGAGAGGCGAGGTCTCGTCAAAAAAGAATTAGTGCAGCAAAACTCAATAAGCACATTATGGATTCTATTTTTGTAGCAGACCCTTATGCTAAAATTATCACCATGGGAGATTTAAATGATGATCCAACAAGCCCAAGTGTGAAGGACATATTAAAGCCAAAAAAGAAAAGAGAAAATGTAGGCACAAAACAGCTTTTTAACCCCATGGAAGACATGTTTAAAAATGGTTTAGGCACATTGGCTTGGAGAGACGGTTGGAATTTATTTGATCAAATGATACTTTCTTCAGAATTCACAAAGAAAGACTATTCCTCCTATCGTTTTTATAAAGCAGGAATTTACAACAAATCTTATCTGGCAAACTCAAAAGGGCAATACAAGGGATACCCCTATAGAAGCTTTGGTAATGGATCTTTCACAGGAGGATATAGCGATCATTTTCCTGTATTCGTATACCTTGTTAAAGAGCAATAATGGATGCTATATAGATTTGAATACCCCATAAAAAAAGGCCACTGTAATCAGTGGCCTTTTTTTTATATAAGATTTTACAACCAACTCGCCCATGGAATTCTGCTTAGAAGCAAAACCAATGCAATGGTATAAAATATAGCTAGCATTTTAAATTTTGGGTGTGAGGTTAATTTCTTTTTATGTTTAGAATATCCTATGGTGATACATACAGCAGTTAGCAGCATTACCGTTGGATGCTCTACGGCATATAGCCGCAGGGTACTATCTTTCATGACAGTTGCCATTGAGTTGTTTGAAATAGACTGCAGCCCAAGGGGAGACACAAAATACAATACAAGCCCGATAACAAACTGCAGGTGGGTTACAATTAAGGCAAATAAAGAAAGTCTAAAATCTTTATAGCTATACTCTTTATTTGTAAAAAAACTATAAAGCGCATTAAGGGTTGCAATGACAACAACGAGCACTACCAAGTAGGCCCAATAAGAATGAAGGTGTTGAATGGCTTGATACATCAATAGAAATTTAAATTTGTAAGTATGTAAATGTACTAAAAAACAAAAGAGCCATCACATGATGGCTCTTTATGTTTCTAACTATAATTTGGATTAGAAGTTATAACGCAAACTAGCATTATACGTTCTTCCATTTCCAAGACCAATACCGAAGTTATCCTGTCTTGTGATGTAATCTTCATTAAGCGCGTTGTACATATTTGTTCTAAATGTAAGTTTGTTACCTCCAAACATGAACTTGTATGTAAGACCAAGGTCAAATAAACCGTATCCGTCAATTCTATCAGACTGAGCTCTCTCTCCTGCTTGAGCGGCCTCAACAACATCATCTGCATCAATTGCAGCATATAAATCTGTGTAAATGTTGTAATCTGCATCAAAGCTAAGACCTTCACTGATGTTCCAAACAACTCCACCACCAAATGATGTTTGAGGTGCTCTACCAACTTTTACGCCAGATAACGTTAATATGTTATCATCTAGTTCGATGAAATCAAGTGTTTCGTTGTTTTGACGTGTAAAAGGAGTGTCTCCATCGTACTTCCAGTTTCCGATAGATCCATATCCTCTCCATCTTAAAACGTCTGAATCTGTGCGGTATTCGAAATCAAATTCAAGTCCTTGGTGAATCTGTGTTACGTCTGTAAAACGGTCTGTAAAGAAAACATCTGCTCCATTCTCATCTGTGGTTTGTCCTCCAGTTGAAACAAAACGGTTCCCCCAGTCTGTTCTGTAGATATCTACATTGATTCTTAGGTTTCCTTTGTTGTAACGGTATCCTGCTTCAAAACCTACTATTTCCTCGTTCTCAATTTCTGGAGAAACAATAGCGTTAGAGTTTCTAATGTCAGCAAATATATTATCTAGGTATGGTTGACGTGAGTAAAAACCTGCATTTACAAAGAATGTACTAGCCTCATTTGGAGAGTATCCTAATCCTCCCTTGAGGTTATATCCTAACTTGCTTATTTTCTCAGAATCACCAAGACCATCTACAGCAACACCATCACCACCATCACGCTCTGCACCGATGAAACGACCTGTTCTCTGGAAAGACTGCGTTGAAACAGCTCCTTGGAAAAATGCAGAGAAATAATCTGTAGCATATTCAGCTTGTCCAAAGGCACCAACATAGTTGATGTTTTCGCTGTAGTCATACTGAGTACGGTTAGCCTCGTCAGCAGAGTTAAACAGTGCAGACCATGGATCTGCCTCAAACTCTTCTGTGAAAGTATAATCATCCGGTCTGTCTGTTCTAAAGTTATCAACCCAGCCGTTAAGACCTAATAGATCGTTTACTTGTCTAAAGTGATCTCCTTTGTACATTCTTGCATCAACACCGATACTTAAATCCCAATTTTCATTAGCATCGTAGTTTAAGTTTCCTAAAAATCCATACCAGTTATGGTTGTTTACAGAAGATCTTCTGATGTAAGAATCTCCGAAGTTACCATTACCGTTTGCGTCTTCATTGGCGATGTTATTTGCACGGATAGTTTCGAAGTCAATTTCTGACCTAGCATTATCTGTACCATCGCTAAAACGAACTCTGTTTGATCCACTTCCTAGACCTC
>CATEMS010000331.1 GCA_949507465.1 Flavobacteriaceae bacterium | reverse complement strand
TTGATTGCTAGTAATTTTAAAAATACTGCTACAGAAAAATTCACGGTTTTAGACAATATATCAATTGAAGATGCCAAAATAGTAGCTTCTAAGAGTGGTACTTATGGAGTTTTGTTTATCCCTAAGACTACAAAACTTCAAGATTTATCTTCAGCTACAACTTTTTACTCCAAAGAAGCCCCTTCGTTGAGTATCATAAGAGATATAGAAAACACCATAGAATCTCACGTTAATACAGCCATATTAGAACAAGCAAATATAGACGCAGATAAAATTAAAGCATTGCGAATTAGAGTGTCAACTCATCAAGAAACTTTTGAAGGAAAAGAAACTTCAAAGGCAGATGCTGTAGCTAAATTAATATTTGGAGGTGCTGCAGGATACCTGTTATTTATGTTTATTATTATCTACGGAAATATGATCATGCGTAGTGTGATAGAAGAAAAAACAAGCAGGATTATAGAAATTATTATCTCTTCTGTTAAGCCTATCAAATTATTGTTGGGTAAAATTATAGGAACCTCTCTTGCTGGTGTTACTCAGTTTGTAGCTTGGGTAATTCTCATCAGTATTTTAACCTCTGTGGTGGGTATTGTATTTGGGATAGATACGGGTGCTGCACAATCTGAGCAACAAGAAATGATTGTTTCTGCCGGTGGCGGAAGTGCAGATTTAATAACTCAGGCATACCAAGCCTATGAGGGCCTACCCCTTACAAACTTGGTAATTATGTTTTTACTGTTTTTTATCGGTGGTTATTTATTGTATGCCTCATTGTATGCAGCAATAGGAGCAGCTGTAGACAATGAGACAGACACACAACAATTTATGTTACCAGTATTAATGCCTTTAATTCTGTCTGTGTATGTAGGCTTTTTTACAGTTATAGAAAATCCTCATGGTATGGTTTCACAAGTCTTTAGTTACATCCCATTTACATCACCGGTGGTAATGTTGATGCGTATTCCTTTTGGTGTTCCACTCTGGCAACAACTACTTTCTGTGACTATTTTATTCATTTCTTTTGTGGGTATGGTATTTTTTGCAGCAAAAATTTATCGAGTAGGTATTTTGATGTATGGTAAAAAGCCAACTTATAAAGACCTTTTAAAATGGCTTAAGTATTAACACACAAAAAAGTTTGTGAGCCAAGCAATTATTTTTTCTATGATTGCACGGTATACCATCAAGAATTTTTTAAATTTACGATAGCATACGCTAGGCATAATTAAACAGAATAAACCGTGCAAAAGGATCAGACAGATACCATAGGAGAAGTAGTCACGCAAACTATCTGGGAGGGCATACAAAGTTTTTTAGACCTTGGTTTTACTCTAGGATCTGGAGATCAAAAATTTCGTCTGGATGTATGGACATTACTGTTGGTAGTTTTATCTTTTCTAGCGGCACGATTTTTTTTAAAGTGGATTCGTCTATTGCTTACCAGGAACATGCAGGAGCCAGACAAGCTAAAGTTTATTAGCTTTTTTAAATTCATTCAATACATTACCTATATCATTGTTGGCTTTGCTGTTTTAAGCGCCTCGGGAGTAAATGTGACCCCTTTTTTAGCAGCCTCTGCAGCTCTTTTGGTGGGCCTTGGTTTAGCACTACAAGAGCTTTTTCAGGACGTTATAGGAGGGATTTTTATTTTTATAGATAAGTCATTGCTTGTTGGAGATATTGTAGAGATAGAGGGCAGAGTTTCTAGAGTAGTAGAGGTCTCTTTAAGAACCACCAGAGCCATTACAAGAGATGATAAAATTGTGGTGATTCCAAACCATAAATTTATTTCACAAACTATTATAAATTACACTCAAAATCATAAAACAACACGAGAATTAGTTCGTGTTGGTGTTGCATATGGAAGTGATATAAAAAAAGTAGAAGCCTTATTATTACAGAGTGTCAATGAGCAATCTGGAGTTTTAAAAAAGCCAAAACCCTTTGTTCTTTTTGATGATTTTGGAGACTCAGCACTACAGTTCAGTGTATTATTTTTTATCACAGATAGTTTTTCTGACCCTAAAATTAAAAGTGAAATAAGATTTAGAATAGATCAACTCTTTAGAGAAAACAATATTTCTATTCCTTTTCCACAAACAGATGTACATATTATCAATAAAACAGTGTAATCTCTGAGGGGTTTATGCGTCTATTAAACAGCATATGTTTAACCCTAGTGGTCATTGCAGCTTGTTTAAACACTATAAAAAAATTTCATGGCAAGAATATTAATCATTGAGGATGAGGCTGCTATTAGAAGGGTATTGGTTAAAATACTTTCTGAAGAAAACAGCGCTTACCAGCTAACCCAGGCCCAAGATGGTTTGGAAGGGATTGAGAAAATCAGAGATCAGGATTTTGATTTGGTGCTTTGTGATATTAAAATGCCAAAAATGGATGGTGTTGAAGTGCTACAAGCCACAAAAAAAATAAAGCCAGAAATCCCAATGGTGATGATATCCGGTCATGGAGATTTAGATACTGCGGTTCAAACCATGCGCCTTGGCGCTTTTGATTACATTTCAAAACCACCAGATTTAAATAGATTACTCAATACCGTTCGTATTGCTTTAAATAGTAAAGAGCTTGTTGTTGAGAACAAACGTTTAAAAAAGAAGGTGAGTAAGAAATACCAAATGATTGGTAAAAGTGATGCCATTGTCGAGATTAAAGACATCATAGAAAAAGTTGCACCAACAGAGGCGCGAATTTTTATTACAGGTCCTAATGGAACTGGCAAAGAGCTAGTGGCTCACTGGATACACCAAAAGAGCACTCGCAGTAAAGGACCAATGATAGAGGTTAACTGCGCGGCCATTCCAGGTGAGCTTATAGAGAGCGAATTATTTGGTCACGTTAAAGGAGCTTTTACCTCTGCCAATAAAGATAGAGCTGGGAAGTTTGAAGCTGCAAATAGCGGAACAATTTTCTTGGATGAGATTGGAGATATGAGTTTATCTGCCCAAGCAAAAGTATTAAGAGCCTTACAAGAAAATAAAGTCCAAAGAGTAGGAAGCGACAAAGATATTAAGGTAGATGTAAGGGTTATTGCAGCTACC
>CATEMS010000330.1 GCA_949507465.1 Flavobacteriaceae bacterium | reverse complement strand
TAAATAATCTACAACAAATTTTTATCTTTTTTTTTAATGGCAAACAACTTTTCTCATTGCGCATGATGATAAGAGTAGTGCATCTGTAAATCATTTTTGTACGCAAAAAGATAAGCACTTTTTAGGCCCTTTTTTAGAGACAATTTTTATTTAATTTACTATGCGTGCATAGTAAATTAATTGTATCTTTGGAACCTAACGTATATTTCAAACAGATTATTTTGAAAGAAAAGACTATAGATTATGTACTTAGAGCCACCTGGATGGCGGTACAAAAAATGTATAACGAAGAAGCAGGAACCAAAGGCAGCACTATGGCTACGGGTTTTGCACTTATAAGTATTGATCCAGAAAAAGGAACCCCCTCTACTGCTCTAGGTCCAAAAATGGGTATAGAAGCTACCTCTTTATCTCGTACCCTAAAAAAAATGGAAGAGCAAGGACTTATAGACCGCAGGCCAAATCCTGAAGATGGTCGTGGAGTGCTTATCCACCTCACCGATTTTGGTAAAGAAATGAGAGAATTTTCTAAGGGTGTGGTGTTTAAATTTGACAAAGCGGTTAAAGAACAAGTTTCAGAAGAGGATATAAAAACATTTAAAAAAGTAGCTAGCTCCATAACGGAGCTTATTGGCAATAAAAGCGTATATAAATAGGTAATATAATTAAAAGTATGTCTAAAAGAAGAATTAATAAAGTAGCCGTTATTGGCTCAGGGATAATGGGGAGCGGAATTGCTTGCCACTTTGCAAACATTGGTGTAGAGGTTTTATTATTAGATATCGTTGCTCAAGAATTGACAGAAAAAGAAACCGCAAAGGGATTGACCCTAAAAGATACAGTTGTGCGCAATCGTATCGTAAACCAGGCCCTTGCAAATTCTATCAAATCTAAACCCGCTCCTTTGTATAACAGCGCCTTTGCAAAAAGAATAACAACTGGAAATCTTGAAGATGACATTGCAAAAGTAGCCGATGTAGACTGGATCATTGAAGTAGTTGTAGAGCGATTAGACATCAAACAAAAAGTATTTGAAAATTTAGAAAAGTACAGAACTCCAGGAACCTTAATTACTTCTAACACCTCTGGTATTCCTATCGCCTTTATGAGTGAAGGGCGCAGTGAAGATTTTCAAGCACATTTTTGTGGAACTCATTTTTTTAATCCTCCTAGGTATTTAAAATTATTTGAAATTATCCCAGGACCTAAAACAAACCCTGAGGTTTTGGAATTTTTCAATACCTATGCAGAACAATTTTTAGGCAAGACAACTGTAATTGCAAAAGACACACCTGCTTTTATTGGTAATCGTATTGGAATTTTCTCTATCATGAGTTTGTTTCATACCGTTAAACAAATGGGATTAACCATAGAAGAGGTTGACAAACTCTCTGGTCCTGTTATAGGACGTCCAAAGTCTGCTACTTTTAGAACCGTAGATTTGGTTGGATTAGACACCTTGGTTCATGTAGCCAACGGTATTAGAGAAAACTGTCCCAAGGACGAGCGCTTAGAGTTATTTGAATTGCCAGATTTTATAAGCAAAATGATGGACAACAAATGGCTTGGAAGCAAGTCTGGACAGGGGTTTTATAAAAAAACCAAAGATAGTAAAGGTGCAACCAAAATTTTAAGTCTAGATTTAAACACCCTAGAATATAGATCCGCAGAAAAAGCAAAATTTGCAACTCTGGAGCTCACAAAATCTATAGATAATGTTGCAGATAGATTTAAAATATTAGTAAACGGTAAAGACAAAGCGGGTACTTTTTACAGAAAAACCTTAGCCTCTTTATTTGGATACGTTACCCATCGTATTCCAGAAATAGCAGATGAACTCTACAAAATAGATGATGCCATGAAAGCTGGTTTTGGATGGCAGCACGGGCCATTTCAAATTTGGGATGCCATAGGTCTTGAGGCAGCAATAGATATAATGAAAGCTGAAGGACAGCAGCCAGCACAATGGATTCAGGAGATGCAAGAGGCTGGTTGTACTAGCTTTTATTCAGTAAAACAAGGAGCTACCTATTACTATGATATAGCTTCAAAGACACACATTAAAGTGCCTGGTCAAGACGCTTTTATACTACTAGACAACATCAGAGAATCTAGCACAGTATTTATAAACAGTGGCGTTGTAATAGAAGATTTAGGGGATGGTATTCTAAACTGTGAGTTTAGATCAAAAATGAATAGCATTGGAGGTGATGTGCTAGCGGGTATTCATAAAGCCATAGATCTGGCAGAAAAAGATTTTGATGGATTGGTTATCGCAAACCAAGGAGCTAACTTCTCTGTGGGTGCTAACATTGGTATGATATTCATGATGGCCGTAGAGCAAGAGTATGACGAGCTGAATGCAGCCATTAAGTATTTCCAAGATACAGTGATGCGCCTTAGATACTCTAGTATTCCAACAATTATGGCTCCTCACGGCCTAACCCTTGGAGGTGGTTGTGAGTTAACCCTCCATGCAGATCGTGTGGTTGCAGCGGCAGAAAGTTATATAGGACTCGTTGAGTTTGGCGTTGGTGTGATCCCTGGTGGTGGAGGCTCGAAAGAAATGGCACTAAGAGCCAGTGATTTATTTCAAAAAGGTGATGTTGAGCTAAATGTACTTCAAGAACATTTTTTAACCATCGGTATGGCTAAGGTCTCTACCTCAGCCTATGAAGCCTATGATTTAGATATTTTAAAACCCGGTAAAGATATCGTGGTAGTAAACACCTCTAGACAAATTGCAACCGCTAAAGCCGTGGCAAGACAAATGGCAGATATGGGGTATACCAAACCCGTAGCAAGAAATGACGTAAAAGTATTAGGAAAACAAGCCCTGGGTATGTTTCTAGTAGGAACAGATTCAATGAATGCAAGCAAGTACATAAGTGAACATGATAAAAAAATTGCCAACAAACTAGCCTATGTAATGGCTGGTGGTGATTTAAGTGAACCCACCCTGGTGAGCGAACAATATCTTTTGGATTTGGAGCGTGAGGCCTTTTTAAGTCTTACTGGAGAGCGCAAAACACTAGAACGTTTACAGCACATGATACAAAAAGGAAAACCACTAAGAAACTAACCTGAGTAATACAGTAACACAAAATGAAAACAGCATATATAGTAAAAGCATATCGTACCGCAGTGGGCAAAGCCCCAAAAGGAGTTTTTCGATTTAAAAGAACTGATGAACTTGCAGCAGATACCATTAAATACATGATGGACAAACTTCCAAGTTTAGACCCAAAGCGTATCGATGATGTTATGGTAGGAAATGCCATGCCAGAGGGAGCTCAAGGTCTTAACATGGCCCGTTTAATATCCCTAATGGGGCTTGATATCGTAGACGTTCCTGGAGTAACTGTAAATCGATTTTGTTCTAGTGGGATAGAAACCATTGCAATGGCAGTGGCAAAAATACAATCTGGAATGGCAAATTGTATCATTGCAGGTGGTGCAGAGTCTATGAGTAGTGTTCCCATGACAGGTTTCAAACCAGAACTAAACTATGACGTTATTGAATCTGGACATGAGGATTATTACTGGGGAATGGGTAATACCGCAGAGGCTGTAGCCAATCAGTTTAAGGTATCTAGAGAGGATCAAGACACCTTTGCTTACAACTCTCATATGAAGGCTTTAAAAGCCCAGGCAGAAGATCGTTTTCAAGACCAGATCGTACCCATAACCGTAGAGCAAACATACATTGATGATGCTGGTAAAAAACAAAGCAAAAGCTACGTTGTATCCAAAGACGAGGGTCCAAGAAAAGGGACAAACAAAGAAGCTCTAGCAAAGCTAAGAGCTGTTTTTGCTCAAGGCGGGAGTGTAACAGCTGGTAACTCATCTCAAATGAGTGATGGTGCTGCCTTTGTAATGGTAATGAGCGAAGAAATGGTTAAAGAATTAAACCTAGAGCCCATTGCCAGAATGGCAAATTATGCAGCTGCAGGAGTAGAACCACGTATTATGGGTATAGGACCTGTAAAGGCTATTCCAAAAGCGCTAAAACAAGCGGGGCTTAAACAAGAAGACATTAAACTCATTGAGTTAAACGAAGCCTTCGCCTCACAATCACTAGCAGTAATAAGAGAATTAGACTTAAATCCAGATATCATAAATGTCAATGGAGGTGCTATTGCCCTTGGCCATCCACTGGGATGCACAGGAGCAAAATTATCTGTACAGCTTTTTGATGAAATGAGAAAACGAGACATGAGTGGGCAATATGGCATGATAACAATGTGCGTGGGTACAGGGCAAGGTGCAGCAGGAATATTCGAATTTTTAAAATAACAACAGTATCCTTAGAAAAGGAACATAGAAGAAAAAATATGACAACACAAGAAAAAAAGAACACCCTTAGAGGAGGTCAATTTTTAGTAAAACAGACCGATTGCAATGATGTATTCACGCCTGAAGATTTTAGTGAAGAACAACGTATGATGAAGGAGGCCGTAATGGAATTCAATGATCGAGAGATTATTGCACATCGTGAACGCTTTGAAGCAAAGGATTTTGCTCTTACAGAGGAGGTTATGCGCAAAGCTGGAGCGCTCGGTTTTTTAAGCGTAGCTGTGCCAGAAAAATTTGGCGGCTTGGGTATGGGTTTTGTGTCAACGGTACTTACCTGTGATTACATATCTAGCGGAACAGGGTCTTTCTCTACTGCCTTTGGAGCACATACAGGTATTGGTACCATGCCAATTACACTCTACGGTACTGAGGAGCAAAAAAATAAATATGTACCAAAACTAGCAAGTGGAGAATGGTTTGGGGCGTATTGCCTAACAGAGCCAAGCGCAGGAAGCGATGCAAACTCAGGAAAAACAAAGGCAGTATTAAGTGAAGATGCAACGCATTACAACATTACAGGACAAAAAATGTGGATTTCTAATGCAGGTTTTTGCAATGTGCTGATTGTTTTTGCCCGTATTGAGGATGACAAAAACATTACAGGATTTATCGTGGAAAATGATCCAAAAAACGGAATCACCATGGGTGATGAAGAGCACAAGCTAGGGATCAGAGCCTCCTCTACTCGTCAGGTATTTTTCAACAATACCAAAGTGCCTGTAGAAAATATGCTAGCAGGACGTGGAGAGGGGTTTAAAATTGCTATGAACGCTTTAAACGTTGGCCGTATAAAATTGGCTGCAGCTTGTTTAGATTCTCAAAGACGATTGGTTAGCGGGGCAGTTCAATATGCAACACAACGCAAACAATTTGATACTCCTATTTCAGAATTTGGAGCCATTAAAGCAAAAATAGCAGAAACCTCTACCAACGCTTTTGTTGGTGAATCTGCAACCTACAGAGCCTCCAAAAATATTGAAGATAGAATTAACATC
>CATEMS010000329.1 GCA_949507465.1 Flavobacteriaceae bacterium | reverse complement strand
GAGCTGGTAAAATCCATCTTTGATGTGTAAAGGGAGACCATTTTTCTTGGCCAAGGTCTATAGTATCATTTATTAAGCGATGATAAGGGCTGCCGTTTACACGTACCCTTGTATTTGCAAATACGGCAACATCTTTTCCTTTTTGAGCTTGTATGTGCTTAATTCTTTGAGCCAGTTGCCAAATAACATCTGGCTTTGTACCAACAATTTTTTGTTGCTTTTTGGTGAGCATCTCCTTGATGTTGTACTTGCTTTTTTCTTTTGTTTTTTTGTCTTGGATATATATGGTGGTATGTCCTGTTTTGCTTCGAAGCATCATGCGCCAACTCAGACGGTGCCCTTCCTCTGTCCATAAAACATCATCTTTGATGGCCAGATGTCTTAGCGGTAGGGCTATTTGTACTATAAAATACAAACATAGGGTACCGATAATTATCTTGCTGTGTTTTGGCACTATAACTTGTGCTAGCTCATAGTGTTCTTTTTTTGGAAAAAACCGAAGTTGCAGGGTTTTGGAAGAGAAAAAGAAAAAGGCAAATGCCAAAGACATGAAAGGAAAAATCCCTATTTGAAACACCACAGCATTAAACAGATGAAATACAATAGAGCTGCAAAATGCTATAAAACGAGTGCGTTTATACAAAAGTAGGGGTATGATAAGCCCGTCAAAGAAAATCCCTACATATGCAATAGCATAGTGTACCCATGGTTGCTGTAAAAAAGGACCAATAAGCCAATAGTCTTTTTTGCTTGACATGAGTAAGCCTGTGACTGTTGCATCCAACCAAGCTGGGTATAGCTTTGCAATACTTGCGTAGGTGTACACAATCCAAACCTGTAAAATAAGGGCATATAATACCCATCTGGGCATAGACCTTGATGCGATAGCGGGTGTTTGTCTAGCATCTATAGAAAACCATTTGTTGGCAGGTAAAAATACCATACCCCAACACAGCAGCAGCATTAAATAATAATGGTTATTGTAGCTGCTTTTTTGCATCAGATACACACCGCTCCACAACACAGCAAATCCAAACATACTGAGCCTGTATTTATATCCTAGCATGACTCCAACTCCTAGTATCCCTAGACACATAAAGTAGCAATACATCCCGTTACCTTCAAGGGGTTGTAGAAACTCAAAACCAATAAAGTTAAATGTAAACTGCGGATCTATAAAGACTCTTTTTACCCACCCTGTAGCAATGGCTCCAAAACCTTCTAGAGCGATAAGAAAACCAAATACAACTCGAAAGAGGATAAGACCAGAATTATCAATATGTTTAAATAGTAGCTTATGCAAGACCTTGTATATAGTTTCGGGCAAAGGCTTCGTCTTTTTGTATGGCTTTTTTTAAGTCTTCTAGGTTGTTAAAAGTAGCCTCTTCCCGAATGTGCTCTAGAAAGTATATCTGTAGTTGTTTGTCGTACAAATCTGTGTGGGTGTCTAAAAAAAATGTTTCCATACTCTTTTCAGTGCCACCCACTGTAGGGTTTGTGCCTATGCTTGTTATGCCATAGGTAAGGGTGTTATCTATAAGTGCTTTTACCACATACACCCCATTTTTTGGTATGAGCTTATAGGTTTGTGAAACATGCAAATTGGCCGTAGGGTAGCCGATGGTTCTTCCAAGGGCTTTTCCTTTGGTTACGGTGCCCGTTATAGAAAAGGGGTAGCCCAGGTATGTATTGGCAGTATCAATAGCTCCTTTTGCCAGTGCTTTTCTAATTTTGGTAGAACTCACAGACACCTCATTTAGTTGCTGGGCGCTTATCTCCTCTACCTCAAAACCAAACTCTACGCCGTATTTTTTAAGATCTTGGATGTCTGCATTTCTGTTTCTCCCAAAGCGGTGATCATAGCCAATAATTATTTTTTTAGCCTTGAGTTGCCCCACCAAAATATCTCGAACATATTGTAGCGCGGTAAGTCTTGAAAACTCATAGGTAAAGGGTTCTACTACAAAATAATCTAAACCAATTTCTTGTAGGAGTTGTTTTTTTTCTGCCAGGGTATTTATGAGTTTTATATCGCTGTCTTTTTGTAAAACCATTCTGGGGTGTGGAAAAAAAGTAAGCAACACAGAAACAAGCCCCTCTTCTTTTGCTGAACTCACCAGACGCTTTATAATTGCGCGATGGCCAACATGTACACCATCAAAGGTGCCAATGGTGATCACACTTTGTGAATTACTTTTAAATTCAGCGGTTGTTGCAATTTGCTCCATGTTTGTTATCCGTTAAAGCTGTTCATGGTATTATCTAGCCCAGCCAGTGCAAAAGATTCTATCGCTTGAATGCTTGTTGGAATCTTGGCTTCTAGCTGTGAGGCTTCTTGAGGGGTCCACTGTCCAAGAACGTAATCAATTTGTTTGCCTTTAGAAAAGGCATCACTGATACCAAATCTAAAACGAGGGTAGTTCACAGTGGCAAGGATCTGTTGTATGTCTTTAAGGCCATTGTGCCCTCCGTTACTTCCTTTTGCTTTTATTCTAAGGGTTCCAAAGGGTAGGTTGAGGTCATCTGTGACTACCAGTAGGTTTTCTATGGGGATGTTTTCTTTATCCATCCAATATTTAACAGCCTTACCGCTGAGGTTCATCAAGGTGCTGGGTTTTAAAAGAATAAGTGTACGCCCTTTTTTTTTGTGGGTAGTGATATCTCCTAATTTTACGGTTTCCCAGCTAAGGTCTGCTTGTTTTGCTAAGGCATCAAGGATTTTAAAGCCAATGTTATGGCGTGTATTTTTATAGGCAGGACCAATATTGCCAAGGCCAGCAATTAAAAATTTTTTCATATCCAAGCTTCCTGTTTTTGTGGCAGTTGTTTGTTGTTTCTTTGGTAAAAATAAAAAAAGCATCCCGAATTAACGGAATGCTTTGTATATAATTAGCTTTAAGGTAATTATTCTGCTGGAGCTGCTTCTGGAGCTGCTGCGCCTTCTTCGCCTTCTGCGCCCTCAGCACCTTCTGCACCTTCTTCTTCCTCTTCTTCTTCGTCATCAACAGCTGTTCTAGATGTTCTGACTTGACAAATCACCGTGTTGTCTGTATGAAGGATTGAG
>CATEMS010000328.1 GCA_949507465.1 Flavobacteriaceae bacterium | reverse complement strand
GAAGGTTTGTCTTTCATGAGTAAAAAACTCTTTTTTTGGTTGTTTATCTTTAAATGCACCACATTTTGCTGTTCGTCAAACAGGTCAGTCAGCAGGGCATTATACACCTCTAATTCTTGAACATCAGTGAGATAAACACCTGTAGCTTCAATAAAAAAAACCACCACATCTGTATCTCTTTTTTGACCTAAAATTCGATATTCCAATGCTTTGCCGTTAATGAATAGCTTAAATTTTTTTTGAAAATACACTTCCAGATATTGCATCGCCATAGGGTGCTGATCCTTTGTCTCAAAATGAGCATCAATATTATAACGCTTTAACATTAAACTGTTTAAGTCATCTATAAAAAGCCGCGACGTCATTTGAAGGCTTTGCTCCTTTTCACTGTAATTCAGTTGAGTGACGCTCAAGTAAAATTTATGTGCTCCAGACCAGGATATTAGGCATAGAAAAAAACACCCTATAGTTATACTTCTAAAATAGCTACATCTCATATATACTTTTTTTACACCAATGAAAAGGAGTGACTTGTACCTAATCTTCTATAAGCGCTTTATTGTTCCTAATATAAGCCTCACTTTTTTCTTTCAAGAACTCCCAAATCCGAAGTAAGTCTTGTGATTTAGCCAAGGACAAAAATTGATCATCAATTTCACAATAATAGAAAAAATCTGATAGTTTATCTTCCTTAAGACCCAATCTATTGACATACAAACTATCTGGAAAAAAAGTCCTCATTTGCTCTGAAAGGATATAGCGTTTGTCTCTTGCCACACGCTTTTTTAGCATTTTAGTTCGGCCCGTAATTTCATTAATAATAGGATTAAATGGCAATGCAAGTAACATACTCACATTAAATTTAGGCATAGCTGCCTCTCTGAGTAGTCGCTCGCTTTGCATGAGTGGCTTTACATTTGCATTTGGCAAACCGAGAGTGCTGGCGGTAACTACTTCTTGTGTACCTAAAGAATTTGCATCTCTAGACAAATCACCACTTAAATTATAGGGCATAAGGACTATTCCTTGAAGCTCTGTGATCTTTTCTTCCAATGGAATATAAACCAACTGTTGTTCCAAATGAGCTTTGGTGACCACAAAAATCTTTTTTTCAAAGGATACTCCAGAAAGTAATAAACTGTCTTGAGCTAAGGCTCTAATCTCAAAAAAACCGGCATCGTCCGTAATGGTTGCGTAGCCCCTTGTAGTATTTTGGATAGAAATACCGCCAATGTCTTCTGCTGTAGAAACCACCCTTCCTTTAAAATTATCAGGATAGAAAAAAGATTGTCCATGCACCAAACTGGCACACATAAAAAGGATCAAAAAACAACAAAAATGCGTATATGTTAGCCTGTTAAATCTCAAGAAACTCTTTTGTAATAATATAAATCCAACGCTATACTCATGGCTCTAGTCTTTGGAGCTTTCAATAAAATCTCTACTCTGATTCACTAAAAAATCAATCAGTTGGAACTCATTTTTTTTCTTGAGTAAATGCTTAGGGCTAACCTTGCTATCTAAATAGTAAAGAAATGGTTCTATTTGATCTGGAGATAACTTGAGGTCTTCAATAAAAAAACGGTCTTCATAAATTACCCTTAATGCTTCTGACATTTTTAAAACTGGCATAGTACTCGTATTATTAGCATCT
>CATEMS010000327.1 GCA_949507465.1 Flavobacteriaceae bacterium | reverse complement strand
TAATTGCATCACATATGTTAATACATTTACAATTCACTTAACACCTTATGGAATATTTATTACAAGCCAACTCTGTCTCAAAAAAATATGGTGATTTTACCGCGTTAAACAATGTGTCTATTGCTGTAGAGAAAGGTACTATTTTTGGACTTTTAGGACCAAATGGAGCAGGAAAAACATCTCTCATACGTATTATCAACCAAATCACAATGCCTGATAGTGGAGCTGTATTTTTGGATGCAGAGCCACTGCGCCCGGATCATATTCAAAACATAGGGTATTTGCCAGAAGAGCGTGGATTATATAAATCAATGAAAGTGGGGGAGCAGTGTGTGTACCTGGCACAGTTAAAAGGCTTGTCTGTAAAAGAGGCTAAAAAACGATTGAAATATTGGTTTGAGCGTCTTGAAATTGGGGATTGGTGGGATAAAAAAATCCAGGAGTTAAGTAAAGGTATGGCACAAAAAGTTCAATTTGTGGTTACCGTACTTCATGAGCCTAAACTATTAATATTTGATGAACCCTTTAGTGGATTTGATCCTATCAATGCAAATCTCATTAAAGACGAAATTCTAAGACTTCGAGATAATGGAGCAACGGTTATTTTTTCAACTCACCGAATGGAATCAGTTGAGGAGATGTGTGATCATATAGCCCTTATAAACAAGTCAAATAAAATATTAGATGGTAGGTTAATAGACATTAAAAAAAGCTATCGGTCAAACACTTTTGAAGTAGGCCTTCTTACAGAAAATAAAGCCCAAGTTATATCTCAGCTAAAAGAAAAATTTGACATACAACCAGCCCATTTTAAAAGTATTAATGATGCTTTAAAATATAAAATTAAACTACCACAGCATACATCCTCTAATGACTTGGTAGCTTATTTAACCTCCATAGGGAAGCTCAATCACTTTGTTGAGGTAGTCCCTACTGCCAATGATATTTTTATAGAAACCGTACAAAAAAACGAAGACATATGAATCATCTTTTATTAATCCTAAAACGAGAATACCTCAATAAGGTGCGAAATAAGTCTTTTATAATAATGACTTTTTTAAGTCCATTAATCTTTGTGGGTATTTTTGCCTTGGTAGGATATCTTTCGAGTCTTAACAATGCCAATGTTCGTAGCATTTCTATTGTTGATCAAAGTGGTATGGTAGCCAAAAATTTCAAAAACACGGATACAGAAAAATATACCGTGCTTGATAATATGTCTTTGGAAGATGCCAAAGAATTGGGAGTAAAAGGGGCTGTATATGGAGTATTACACATTCCCAAAACTACTACCCTTGAAGAATTGGCAACAGCAACTACTTTTTATTCTGAAGAATCTCCCTCCTTATCTATCATAAGAGATATAGAGAATAGCATTGAGTCTGTTGTGAATACTTCCATATTAGAACAAGCTAATATAGATGCAGATAAAATTAAAGCTTTGCGCATTGTAGTAGATACAAAACAAGAAACCTTTGCAGGCAAAAAAACCTCCAAGGCAGACGCGATTGCCAAATTGATTTTTGGAGTCGCTGCAGTATACCTATTGTTTATGTTTATCATCACCTTC
>CATEMS010000326.1 GCA_949507465.1 Flavobacteriaceae bacterium | reverse complement strand
ATCGTTTCTTTTGGGGAGTTCATACAAGCTGTTGTTGCAATTAAAATACTTATTGATAGAATATGTTTAAAGGTCATCTTTTGATGTTATTTTTTTTGATCATTTAATGAAAAATTTAAAAATTTCTCTTTAATCACCTCGTAGGTTTGTTTTTTGTTTCGGTTGATATCCACCATACCCCAATACTCTTCGTTGGGAGCCCCATCATAGGGCACGCCACTGCTATTTGGCGCCCAACCCCCTATATCTTGAACCCCGGGGTTTCCTGCCTTCCATAAGCCGTCTGTGAAAGAGAAAATTAGTATGCCACACACCACATCTGTTTGGTTGAAGGTAGCATCAATAATCTTTCCATTGGCAACCGCTTGCGCTCTTTGGTTTTCTCCTTGCTTAAAGCCGTCTTTTTCTATTTTCATGTAACTATCTGCTCCTGCCTCAGAGAGGTAAACGGGCTTATTACTTACTTTTTTCCACTGCTTAAAAATAGACTGAGGTTGATCCCATCTGTAGACATTTAATCCCCACATATCAATATTTGGGTTTGCCGCGAGTGCTTTGCTATCTGGCATGTCTCCATGCGCTGTTGCTACGGGATGGGTAAGATCTGTGTTATGGATGAGGTCTGTGGCCTGGCTAAGGGCATTGTACCAATTTTCAACGTTGCCATCAAACCACTCTGGATGATAGTTATACTCGTTACCAAGCTCCCATATTAAAATAGCATTGTGATCTTTGTATTTTTTGATGTAGTGTATAAAACTTCCCGAGAGGATGTCAAAAAAACCATTTTGATTGTAACCAAATCCAACAATGAGTTTGATTCCGGCAGCATCAATTTTATCTAAAATAGCGATATCATCTATTGGAGCATATACACGAATGGTATTAATTCCGGCCTCATTCATCAATTTTAGGTCCTGATCTATGGTCTTAAAACTTCGCGTAGTTTCTCCCTTTGGTACAGGATGGTAGCAAATCCCTTTTATAAAATAAGGCTGCTTGTCTACCATAAGTTGATTGCCAGAGACTTCAACATTCTGGCCACAAAGGGGCCACAGTGCAGATGTCATTGAGAGAATAAAAATTACAACTAGCGATATAGGTTTCATAGGTTTTAGTTTTGGCTATGGGGGATTGCAGGTTTTGGAGTGAAAACTTCTGTAATCAACAAATCTAGATCTCCATTAAAGGTTTTTTTGATTGGATTTTGGTTTCTGGTAAGCCCCTTAAAAATACCGTTATCAACCAAAGGCCATAGTGCATATTTTGCTTGACCATCTATGGTAAATAGGCCAAAATGATTTTCTGAGCCATTTGCATGAGTTGGATCTTTCCACTGTTCATCAAAGGCCTCAAAAAAGAAACATGTAATGTTATTTTTAGCACTCCACTGACGCATTAATTTGTAATACAAAGCTTGCTTGTACTGGTCTGCAGCATTAGAACCATTTGGGCCATAAAGCCCCCAAGAGGTTGTGGCCCAGCCAGTCTCTCCAATATGAATAGGCTTTTTTTCACCTAGTGAAGCAACATACTTTTTCACACTTTCATATTGATTTGTGGCATACTCCAGTGCACGTTGCATGGCTTTTTCAATAATTTCAATTTCTGTACCAGAAGATTCCTGTGGTGGCACCTTCCAAAAGTTGGGATTGTAGTGGGTGTCATGAAAGGGATAGGTATGCATGGAGATGTAAACTACAGCAGCAACAAGCTTTTCTAAATCTTCATTGTGGTACTCTGGGCCGCCTCCACCCCAAGATGCAAAGTTGTCTGAACTTGTAATCCATAATAACTCAGGCAGATTGCCTGCTTTTTTTTGCTTTTGTAAATAACTAACCCATTTTAATATTACAGCAGGTCTTACAAAATAAGATGTAGCCCAATGCACCATAGCCTCATTTCCAACAGCAATTATTTTTACAATATCAGGATATTGGTTTGCCAGTGTGATTGCTTTTTCAATTTCAGAGCTGTTGTTTTCTGTATTTTCTAGATTGTGGTTGGGCTGCTGCTGTGTCCAAGCATTCTTACAATCTATCCAAGCTCCCAGCATGACATACATTTCAAAATCTGCATCCCTCTCTTGAATTTCTTTTATGGCCTTT
>CATEMS010000325.1 GCA_949507465.1 Flavobacteriaceae bacterium | reverse complement strand
AATAAACCCTTATAAACTAGTATTTTTGTATTGTATTAAGTAATTGTTTATGGAAAATTTTAGAATAGAAAAAGATACAATGGGCGAGGTTAAAGTACCCACAGATGTTCTTTGGGGGGCACAAACACAGCGTTCTATCAATAACTTTAAAATTGGTAGACCAGCATCTATGCCATTAGAAATAATTTACGGCTTTGCGTATCTTAAAAAAGCAGCTGCCTTCTCTAATAGTGAGTTGGGTAGCATGTCTGTGAAAAAAAGAGATCTGATAGCCGCAGTGTGTGATGAAATTCTTGAAGGAAAACACGATGCTCAATTTCCTCTTGTTATATGGCAAACCGGCAGTGGCACCCAAAGTAACATGAATATAAATGAGGTAATTGCCAATCGTGCACACCAAATAGCTGGAAAAACCATAGGAGAGGGAGAAAAAACACTACAACCTAATGATGATGTTAATAAATCTCAATCCTCAAATGACACCTTCCCGACTGCCATGCATATCGCATCGTATAAAAAACTCTTGGAGCAAACCATTCCGGGCGTTACAAAACTACATGACACCTTGGTTTCAAAATCCAAGGAGTTTGACACTATTGTAAAAATTGGACGCACGCACCTTATGGATGCTACTCCTCTTACACTTGGTCAAGAGTTTAGTGGTTACGCATCTCAATTAGAACATGGCCTAATTGCATTAAAAAACACATTACCCCATTTATCGCAGTTAGCACTTGGTGGAACAGCTGTAGGTACTGGAATAAATACACCTGAAGGGTATAGTGTAAATGTAGCAAGCCATATTGCAAATTTTACGGGCTTAGATTTTGTGACTGCAAAAAATAAATTTGAAGCACTAGCAGCCCACGATGCCATTGTTGAATCTCACGGAGCATTAAAACAGTTGGTCGTTTCTCTAAACAAAATAGCCAATGATATTCGCATGCTTGCTAGCGGACCTAGAAGTGGTATTGGAGAAATAGCTATTCCTGCCAATGAACCTGGTTCCTCTATTATGCCAGGTAAAGTAAACCCAACACAATGTGAGGCGCTTACGATGGTATGTGCTCAAGTAATTGGAAATGATATGACAATAGCTGTTGGTGGTATGCAAGGACATTATGAATTAAATGTCTTTAAACCTGTTATGGCTGCAAATATGTTAGAATCTGCCCAGCTACTTGCAGATGCATGTGTGTCTTTCGAGAAACATTGTGTAAGGGGTATTAAGGCCAATAAAGAGGTTATAGAGCAACAATTAAACAACTCTTTAATGCTCGTTACTGCTCTAAACACTAAAATTGGGTACTACAAAGCAGCAGAAATAGCAAATACAGCTCATAAAAACGGAACTACACTAAAACAAGAGGCCGTAAATTTGGGTTATCTTACTGAGGATGAGTTTGATGCCTGGGTAAAACCACAAGACATGGTGGGCTAATAAACACCATTTAATGACCTATAAAAAGAGTTTCATGTATCATGAAACTCTTTTTTTTAGTGTATTTCATCGATTAAATGCAAATTTATTAGATAAAGTGTAAATGTTTTGTATCTTGCCCGTCCCAAATAAAATAAACCTACTAATATGAAACATCAAATGTTTGTCCCCACATTTTGTTTGTTCTTGCTCTTTAGCCTATTTAATTATAGTGCTGTAACAGCAAAAACACAAAATAAAAGTAAAGATCGTATTGCTCAAAGTTCAATACTATCTAGTGTAAATAACTTTACAAGTATTACCGCGATGGCCTTGCCAATAAAAGTAAGCCCAAAAGCGAGTAAAATTTCACAGAAAAGCAAAACAAATTCAATTGGCAATGTATTTTTTAAAGGTACTTTTTATGGTGCTGTTGGTATCATATTGCTTTTAAACCTTGTCTGCTTCTTTTTGTTTGAAGAAAAAATCTTTGGATATTTTGGATTGGCAGTGACCGGTACCCTTTTACTATTCTTTGGAGAAGAGAGTTTCTCTGGTATTTTATTTCAAAATACCGTCTTTAAAGACAGTAGTTTTACAACAACTATTCTTTGTATTACTGCTGGACTCGTTGCGCTATTCGCGTCAAAGTATTTATCAATAAAGGAATACTTTCCAAAATTAAAAACGTTTACAACACCATTATTTGTTGTAGCTGCAGGACTATCCGCAACACACTGGTTCATTGACAATGCCATGCTAACTGTAGCAGTCAATAGCATATCCTTTGCCCTTTTGGCATGTTATTTTGGTATTGGTATGATGTTATTCTCGAAGAACAACTACTCTAAGTTTTATGTACTGGGTATGGCACTACCATTACTATTGGTGTTGGATTACTTCGTACTTCAAGTAATAGGGATTGATTTTTTAAGCGTCTCTTTAACTTTAGTAAAAGCATCATTTTTCATCAATGTAATGCTAATGACGTATGCAATACTTTACAGAATGAAAGATATAAAAGAACAAACAGCAGTACATAAAGCAGAAATGGAACTATTTCTAAAAAAAGAAAAAATGATGGAAAGAGAAAATATCATAGAATTAACTGAAGAATTGTATTTAGAAAATCTAATCATGCAGTATGATCTGGATGGCTTAGAGATTAAACTATTGCAATACATTAGTGAAGGCAAAGAAAATAGCAAAATAGCTAAAAAACTGAATACTACTGAGGTAGAAATAGAGGAAATGACAAGAAACTTGTACCATAAAATACAAATTGAAGAAGCAGTACAACAAGATGTTCATCTACTTAAACTACAACCAGATTTTTTATATAATTAAGTGTGAGAGCTTTATTATTGGTAAAGGATAGACCTCTGGTCTATCCTTTTTTTATGTACTGTTTTTTGTAAAACAAATAAGATACAATTGATAATATAACTATAAAACCTATCAAGTAGTAGACAAAAGTAGGTGTAACAGGAACATCTCCACTTGCATAAGAATGCAAGCCAGTTAAGTAAAAATTCACTCCAAAATAAGTCATCATTATAGATCCGTAAGCGGCAATAGAAGCTACATTGTAAATCCATTTTCCTCTGAGTCCGGGAACAAGTCGCATGTGTATAACAAATGCATATATCATAATACTTATAAGTGCCCAAGTTTCTTTTGGATCCCAACCCCAATAACGTCCCCAACTCTCATTTGCCCACTGCCCACCTAAAAAATTACCAATGGTAAGCATTACAAGTCCAACGGTTAAGGCAAGTTCGTTAATTGTAGTTAATTCTTTAATATTTAAATCCATTTTTGCTTTATTGGCTCCATTGGTGAAAATCATTAAAATAAGAGCTGTTACCCCTAAAATCATACCTAAGGTGAAAGGTCCATAACTAGCCACAATAACCGCCACATGTATCATAAGCCAATAGCTATCTAACACCGGCACTAGTGTTGAAATAGCAGGATCAAGCCAGCTTTGATTGGCTACCCATAATATAATAGCCGCAACAAAAGCGGTAGAGGCTACTGTAAGATCGCTCTTTCTTCCAAATGCTAAACCAAAAAATACCGTGGCCCAAGCCACATAAATGATAGATTCATAGGCATCTGTCCAGGGCGCATGTCCAGAGATGTACCAGCGCGCAATAAGACCTAATGTCATAGCTATAAAGAAAGACCAAATCACTATTTTACAGACTTTAACAAAGCCATTTATAAGAGGTCCTTCTTTAAAAATTTGTATGATAATACCAATAAACATTAAAACTCCCAATAAGGTGAAATAACGATACAATCTATTGAAAATATCAACTTTATTATAAGCTATCTCTGCACTAATCTTTGAATCACTGGGCAGCACCTCACTGCCATGTCTTTTCTGATAGGCTCTAATGAGGTTTAATATTTCAGTAGGCTTTGTGTAGTCATTATCTTTTTTTGCGATACTCAAACTATTAAAGTACAAGGGCAACGCTGTTTTGGCAAACATAGAATCTTGCCCTTTTATTGCACTTTGGTTTAATTCTGGGTAGGAAACCCATTTGTTGCCTGGATCTTGAGGTATAGGAAATATCTTTAATATACTGCCTCCTAGTGCTTGGTTGAATATATAATAATTTTCGTAAGCCTTGATAAAATCTTTTTGGAATTGGTTAGGAGTATTTGTTGATGTAGCTGCCTCTAAGTAGGGATCTAGCTTGAAATTTACATCCTTGTCAAACAAATCAATTAAAGCAATTTTTTTTGTTTGTTTGGGAACTCCTAAAATATCACGAATGCTATCATTACCACGCTTTAACTTGATAATTGGAACTTGTGACCATAATCTTGGAAATTGTGTAACAGACATAAAAACTTGATTGGCATCAAGGCCCTTGTATGAGTCGCTCCCACTAACCTTGCGTATCAACTCACTGGCAAAAGTACTGATGGGCTTCATGCGGCCATTGTCCTGAATTACTAGTTGGGCAAAGTCTGCAGCGTGTTGTTTAGAAACCGCATTGGCAATTATTAAAGAATCTATCTGTGTGTTCACACCACCGAGGTGCTGATGACTTTCAACTTGGCTTACCGCACTGGTAGAGATTAACAGCATAGCAAGGCTCACAAGCAGTTTTTTCTTTTTCTTTACTTTATCTAGGTACTTTTTAAGATTGCCAAATCTGGAGTTTCTATCAAACAAAATGGCCATAAGCCCAAAATATAAAAGGAAATACCCAATGTAGGTGATCCAGGTACCCCAAAAGTCATGGTTTACTGCTAAAATTGTACCCTTTTCATCTGGCTGAAATCCTGATTGAAAAAAGCGAAAGCCATCTTTATCAAGAATATTATTCATGAAAATTTCTTCTTCTTGAAAAGTACCATCAGCATTATTAACAGTGACTTTACTTTTAAATGATTTATAACTTTTTTCTGTGCCAGGGTATTTTTCGGCAATAAAATCATTAAGAGTGATACTAAAGGGGAGTTCTATCTTTTTACTGCCATAGGTAGCGTATACATCAAGATCATTTACTGTAACTTTTACAGGCGATGGCGCAGTTCCTCTACCTCCTAGGAGTTCTAAAGTTTTTGTTTGTCCTCCAGAGCTTACATCAAGTATAAGGGCGTTGGTTTGAGCAGGAGCCTCTTTGCTAGCCTTTATAATACCCATACGCCCATTTACAATTGGATCTGGAATAACAAATGCCATAGATGCCATTTGATAAAGAGATCGTAACTGCAGGTTTTGTAAACTATCTTTAATGACCTTACCCTTTTTTTGATCTGCCATACGCATGTACTCCCCTCCAAAAGATGATTGTATCTGGTAACCTTGAGTTTGGGCATCATAAAATATATTGATAGCGCCCTTTGTTGGTTTATTTAAAGCAAAAAGGATGTTATGAATATTGGAAACCTCCCCCACTTTTATGTAATGATCATGGCGAGTACCGTCCCCTGCCTCAACTATTTTGAGGTATTGTTCACCATTTGGATCTTCAATCATTCCCTGGGTAGCACCTTTGATAAAATCTTTGTAGGTAATGGTAACTGGTGTCTGATTGTATGTTTTCTGTAGCGTAAAACGATTGCTTAATCTCTCAGAGAGATCCATTTTCATTGGAGCTAATTTAAGACGTTGCTGTTGTCCATCAATGATGTAATCTCCATCAATAAAAACGTTTAAATAGGCAAATTCAGATAACATTTCATTGGAAGTTTCTCCCTCATTAATTTGCATAACACCCTCAAAACCAATGTATCTTGTTACAAAAGCGCCACTTAGAATAAGAATAAAAGACAAGTGCAGTACAAGGGTAGTGGCTTTTTCTTTACTAAACATTTTAAAGCGAACTATATTTCCAAGAAAATTTACCACAAACAACATCATAATTGCCTCAAACCACCACGCATTGTATATAAGTGCTCTAGAATAAGGGGTTGGTGAGGTTTCTGAAGAAGCATCAACTAAGGTTCCAACAGCCATTGCAATGGCAAATACAATAAACAACGTAGCTGTCAATCGGGTTGAAAACAAAATAGAGGCTAATTTCTTTTGCATGTGTAGTTATTTTGTGCAAAAATACTACAAAAACCAATTTTTCACTCTTATAATATCTTAAATGTGATAGCATTAACACTCTTTAACTTTCTATGAATTTATACCCTCGCTATGACATAAAAAATTCTTGTATTTTTACAATATGATTTCAGTTGTTATTTTAGGCTTTGGTAATGTAGGATCCCATCTATTTAGGGTATTTGAGAGCACTCCTGACATAAACGTACTGCAGGTATACACTCGTAGCATTACTCAAGAGACACAGGAGAAAAAAATAACATCCAACATCCTTGAGATTACACCTTTGGCAGATGTTTATATTGCTGCAGTTGCTGATGATTCGATACATCATATTACATCACAACTTCCCTTTACCAATAAATTGGTGGTGCACACCTCTGGTGGTGCAGCGCTCCAACAGTGCAGCAACAACAACAGAAAAGGTGTGTTTT
>CATEMS010000324.1 GCA_949507465.1 Flavobacteriaceae bacterium | reverse complement strand
TGGCCATTTCTGTTTTTATGTTTGTTTTTAACATCACCAACATAGATTTTTCTGCCCCCTTTGAGAATGACAACACCACAGCGGTTATTTGCACACTTGCTGCAGCTTGCGTGAGTGTGATGTTAGTTATTTTACTGATTTCTAAGAAAATTTCAGAGAAAGTGAGACAGCAAAGCTAGTATGGATGGTTTGCAACTGCAGATTTTTATTGTAGCTCTAGTACTTTTTTAACCATTGGATCTTGGCTATTTAAAATCATCTCATAGGCCTGGCTGCCAAATATCTGTCTGGCCATAGTGGCTTTGATCACTAACTTAAGGCGGGAAGTGTAGCCTTTAAAAGTGTCGGAGGTAGTATTTGCGTAGCTTAAAAAAGCCTGCATGATTTCTTGAGAGATGGTGTAATTGGCTATAAAATCTTCTTGGGTTTGTCCTTTAAAATCTTGGCGGTGGGCATCTAGGTATTCAAAGACAAAATAACTCATAAAGCCACCTTTTGACATATAACTTATGGCCTGGTTTTCTTGACTGGTGTCTTTGCCTACAAATACATCAGGAATAATGCCTCCACCCCCATACACTACCTTTCCTTTTGGAGTAACAAAACTCAGAGAATCATTTACCACGATACTGTCTTTATTTTGCAATTCTCCATTTACATATCTAGACTCATACTCATTATAGTATGCTTGGCTGCCATTATCATAAGGTCTTTGAATAGATCTGCCCGTTGGTGTATAGTACCTGGCGGTGGTCAAACGCACGGCACTTCCATCGCCAAGGGCCATCTCGCGTTGCACGAGTCCTTTCCCAAAAGAGCGTCTGCCTACAATAACTCCTTTATCGTTGTCTTGCAGGGCGCCGGCAACAATTTCGCTGGCAGAGGCAGAGTTCTCGTTTATCAGTACATAAAGGCCTCCGGTTTTAAAACTACCTTTTTGTGTTGCATAGGTTTTTTCTTGAGTGCCATTTTTATTTTTAGTGATTAGTATTAGGGTGTTGTCTTCTAAAAATTCATCTACCACGTCTTGGGCAGAGGAAATGTAACCTCCTGGGTTATCTCTTAGGTCTAATACTAATTTGGTGGCTCCTTGATTGGTAAGATCTGTGAGGGCTTTTTTAAACTCATTGTAGGTAGGCTCTGCAAACCTGTTGAGCTTTATATACCCAATCGTATCGGTGAGCAGGTAGGCAGCATCTAGACTATGGAGTGGTATTTTTTCTCTAATGACAGGTATAGAAAGCAGGCTGTCTATATTTTTTCTTTTAATGGTTAAAGTGACCTTGGTATTGCGGGCTCCTTTTAAGTTAGAAAATATATCATACCTGCTGAGATTCTTGCCATACAACTGTGTGGTATCTGCAAAGAGTATTCTATCTGATGGTAAAATCCCAGCTTTTTGTGCAGGCCCTCCATCTATGGTACCTATCACGGCAATACTATCTTGGTATTGGTAAAAACTTATCCCAATGCCGGTAAAATTTCCGCGCATGTCACTGGCAGTTTGCTCATAGTCCTTGGAGGAGATATACACAGAGTGAGGATCTAGGTTTTCTAAGATGCTGTTTACAGTACTATCTACGATGCTATCTGTATTTACCTGGTCTACGTACTCAAAGTCTATGAAGTCTATAAGCCTGTTGAGCTTTTCTTTATTAGAATTGGAAGACAACAAAACATCCCCTGAGGCAGTAAAATTTAGGTTTGCGCCAATAAAAATGCCAAAGGCAACGGCAACTCCTAAAAGTAGGGGGATGTATTTCTTGTGGAAAGGCATAAAACTACTGGTTTTCTAGACTAGAAATATGTGTGATACGAACCCCTGCTTTTTCTAAAAACTTTAATCCGCTGGTATCTTTGTAACCAAGGTGGTAGACAACTCTTTTAATGCCAGATTGGTGTATGAGTTTGCTACACTCTTTACAGGGTGACATGGTAATATATAGTGTGGCATCTTTGCAAGATTGGGTAGAGCTGGCTACTTTTAAAATAGCATTTGCCTCTGCGTGGAGGACATACCAGTTGGTATCTCCGTGGCTATCTTCACAAACATTCTCAAAGCCTGTTGGGGTGCCGTTATAACCATCACTAATGATCATCTTGTCTTTAACAATAAGTGCACCTACTTGTTTGCGTTTGCAATAAGATAGTTTGCTCCACTCTTTGGCCATCCGTAAATAGGCAATATCATAGGTGGTTTGTTTGTCTTGCTTCATGGGTAACTTGTGAGTGTTTAAATGTAGGGTATCTTACGTGGGCTCACAAAAATAGTATTAATTTTTCTGAAATAATTATTGCAATACACTCTGAGCATTATAAAATTGTTTTATTTTTGCAGCCACTTAATGCTCAAGTGGCGGAATTGGTAGACGCGCTGGATTCAAAATCCAGTTCTTTCGGGAGTGTGGGTTCGATTCCCACCTTGAGTACAAAATAAATCGAAAAGCAAGCGAAATTTTTTCGCTTGCTTTTTTGTTTTTTGGGGCCATAATAATTTACACAAAAAGGACACCTTTATTACTCTTGTGAAGCATCCTTTAAAAGCACCCAAAAAAAACAGAAAAAACAGCCTCCAATAATCCTACTTTTTGACCTAACAGATTTTAAAAATATTTGTAGGAATTTACTTCAACTAATAAATTATATTCATTTAAAATAAGAAAAAGTGTTATTTTTATCTGTTTAAATACATTTTTTGAAAAAAAATAAAAAAACATTACAAATAAAGAAACATAGCATTTAAAGGGTGTTTGGTGTAGGAAATACCTTTTTTGAAATGAAAAAACATCTAATTTTTACGATAAAGTGTATTATTTTATCGATAAAAAGCTTTTTTTTGGAATTATTTCGTACTTTTGTCCCATAAGATTTAATAACCCCCAAAAAAACACCTATGAAAAAAATTATTTTACTTCCGACATTAGCCTTACTTTTCTCTTTTACAAGCCATTCAAAAAATCATGAAATACCCTCAAATTTTGACACGGTAAATACTGTAAATTCGATTTCAAATCACTCTGAGCAACAACAGGTATCAAATGCACCTTTTTTAACTACCTACTCCCTATTTTTAAAACTATACAATGGGAATACAGAAGCTGCAGAAACAAGATTCTACTTTCAAGATGGTCTTACCTTAGGATTAGACCCAGGATATGACGCAGGTGCTTTTGACCAAGATATGCCACTGAGCTCGCAACTAGTAGAAGACAATCAAGGAACAAATTTTGCCATCAACGCTATGGGTCTTGAGTCTATGTATAACCAAGCAGTGCCTTTAGTTGTAAACCAAATGGAAGGACAAACCTTTAGAATCCATATCTCACAAAGTGTCATGCCAGAGAATGTAAACGTATACATTGAAGATATCCTTGAAGGTACCTTTACCCCCATAGTAGGAAAAGATTTTGAATATACCGCGCAAAATAATTTAAGCGGAGAAGGAAGATTTCAAATTGTTTTTTCTTCAGAGATATTAGGCGGTGAAGTCTTGGCCTCCAATAATGTATTTGATACAAACAGCCTAGTTGTGTTTAAAGCACCTAACGATTCATACCTAACGATTCAAGGATTGCCAACAGTTGCAGGAAAAATAAGCGCAACGTTATATAACATGCTGGGCATGCAATTAAGAACAAAAATAATAAACCCCAATAGTTCCTCAGATAGAATTTCAACCCAAAACATCCCTACAGGTACCTATGTGCTCCAGTTACGCGCTAACAACCAAACCTACGCAAAGAAGCTTATTCTTTAGCATAAATCTTAGTACACCACATGGGCTTTGTAAGCTAGCCTAGTACTTGTATCTCTTTTTATATGGCACCCACTGTTAGATGGGTGCCATTTTTTATTAGTAAGTACAAATAAAAAAGAGCTTGTATATTTCATTATAAAAAAACAAAAGAATAAAGTGGTACATCGACATACGGCTATTTTTATATACCCTTTACAAATGTATTTTCTATAAACAACACACTATCTGGCTACTCCATAAAATTAGAGATAGAAATTGGTATCAAGAAAAATTTAGTTTTTGTCTGCCCAACAACAAATCTTAATATTTTCTTAATAACTCAGTATAACTTCCAGTTTTCCTTCTGCTGTTTTCTTTTACATTTGTTATATCAAAAACAAACCCGCCATGCCAACACCAAAGATTTTTGCCTGTAAACAAAG
>CATEMS010000323.1 GCA_949507465.1 Flavobacteriaceae bacterium | reverse complement strand
AGGGTCATTTAGATACAATTATCTTAGGCCGTGATCATCACGATGTAAGCGGCACAGATTCTCCCTACCGTGAAACAAGTAATATTTATGATGGGAGTCGCTTCACGGCAGACATGGCAATTCAAAATGTTATTGGAGATAGCTTTAGAGGTGCTACATGGGTTAGCATACACAACGGTGGTGGTGTTGGCTGGGGCGAGGTGATCAATGGTGGTTTTGGTATGGTTCTTGATGGTAGTGATGATGCACAAAGACGACTAGAAAACATGCTCTTTTGGGATGTGAATAATGGTATTGCAAGACGTAGTTGGGCAAGAAACAAGGAAGCAGTCTTTGCTATAAAGAGAGAGATGAAACGCAATCCAAATCTCAAAGTAACACTTCCAAATTTTGTAGATGATTCACTTTTAAATTGAAAATAGTATGAACTTATTTAAATTCTTTTCTGTTATTATTTTGCTTGTTTTCACCTCTTGTAACACCGTTCGGGTAGTGAGTGATTACGATAGGGCGACTAATTTTGACAACTACACCTCATTTGCCTTTTTTAAACCAGGTATAGACAAGGCCAAAATAAGTGACCTTGATAAAAAAAGAATATTACGTGCCATACAGCGTAATTTAATGGCCAAGGGCATGAATAAAAATAGCAATCCAGATATTTTGGTAAGTATTTTCACCAAAGAAAATCAACGGGTTGATATCTATCAAAATAACTTTGGAAATCAATGGGGCTGGGACCCTTATTGGAGAGGCAGTTTTAATAATGCTGGTAATGTTTCTTTAAATACAGAGGGAAGCCTCTTTATAGACCTCATTGATGCAAAAACCAAGGAGTTAGTTTGGCAGGGAGTTGGTAAAAGTAGTTTATACAACGGTAATGATATAGAAAAACGAGAGGAGAGAATTCGTCTTATTGTTTCTAAAATACTAGCCCAATATCCCCCTTTTGTATCCAACGAATAAGTCTAGATTAACACTTTTGAATTCACTATTTAAATTTTTTTTAAACTTATTTCCAAGAACTTTACTTATCAAAATAAGTTATCTGGTGAGACCATTTATCGCCTTTTTTTTGAGAGGCAACAGATACACAGATCCTATAGATGGAAAATCATACAGAAGGTTTCTGCCATATGGATATGCCAGGGTTAGAGAAAATGTGCTGGCACCTGGTACTCTATCTCTGGAAAGACATCGCCTTTTTTGGTTGTATTTAAAAAATGAGACTACTTTCTTCTCTGCTCCACTAAGAGTGTTACACTTTGCACCAGAGCAGGCATTTTTAAGTAAATTCAGAAAGCAAAAAAACCTAAGCTACACCACCACAGACCTCAACTCTCCAATTGCAGATGTAAAAGCAGATATTTGCGAGTTGCCTTTTAAGGATGAAAGTTTTGATTTTATTATTTGCAATCATGTTTTAGAACATATCCCAGATCACACAAAGGCCATGCAAGAATTGTACCGTGTGCTAGCGCCTCAAGGTACGGCTATATTGCAAGTTCCTTATGACCCAAACCTAAGCAAAACCTTTGAGGACAATACCATCACAGACCAAAGAGAACGTACCCGTATTTTTGGACAGTATGACCACCTAAGGGTCTATGGCATGGATTATTTTGATAAGCTGTCAAGTGTCGGATTTGATGTAAAGGCCGTTGATTATACAGCTGGTATGGATAGCAAGGACATAGATCTGTATAGGCTTTGTAAGGGAGAATTACTACCCGTTTGTAAAAAACAAAAGGCTATTTTAAAATAAGATTTTCAAATCCGCTAGTAACATAGCTCTGAGACTGCTGATTTGCATCAACATAGGTTAGATAACCATCAACGTTTTCTAGGACACTTAGCATTGTTTTTGCTTTTTCAAGCCCCATAGCCATGCATGCTGTTGCATACGCATCTGCTAGGGCACAAGTAGGAGCTATTATGGTAGCACTTGTAACATTATTTTGCTGAGCGAGGCCTGTTAAGGGGTTTATGGTGTGTACATACTTTTTACCTGTTGTCTCATCAATCCGGTATTTTCTGTAATTTCCAGAACCTGCCAATCCACGATCTTTAAGGGTAAAATAAACAACTGCTTGCCTGTTATCTGCGGCAGAGAAAATTGCCTCTACCCCACTTGTCCAGGGTTTATTTTTTGAAAGGTTTTTCCCTT
>CATEMS010000322.1 GCA_949507465.1 Flavobacteriaceae bacterium | reverse complement strand
TTTTAAAAAACAATACTTTTGTAGAAATATCTTAGTAACATTTATGTACGATTTTACCATCATAGTACCTGTATACAATGAAGAGGATAATTTGACTCGTGTTGAGAAAGAGCTGTTAGCATATACAAGTATTGCAATAAAAAAAACAACAATTCTTTTTGTAAATGACGGTTCATTGGATGCATCTCTTGCTATGATTGAGGCTATTTGTGACAGAAATGAATCCTTTGGTTATATCTCATTGAAACAAAACAGAGGCCTTAGTGCTGCTATTAAAGCAGGGTTTGATCATGTCACTACAGACCTTGTGGGGTATATAGACAGTGATTTGCAGACAAGCCCTGAAGACTTCAATAAACTATTAAAACATATAGACACCTATGATTTGGTAACGGGTGTGCGCGCAAACAGAAAAGACAGTTTTGTGAAAAACATGTCTTCTACTATTGCAAATAGTATTCGCCGCGGGTTTACCCACGATGGTATGGATGATACAGGTTGTCCTCTTAAGGTAATTAAAACAACCTATGCCAAACGTATTCCAATGTTTAGGGGTTTACATCGTTTTTTACCTGCCATGATTTTACTGCAAGAAGGTAGTGTGGTTCAAATACCTGTTCGGCATTTCCCAAGGGTTGCAGGCACCGCAAAATTTGGTGTTTGGAATAGACTTGTGGGCCCTTTGATGGACTGTTTTGCATACCTGTGGATGAAAAAAAAATACATTAACTACACCATTGAAAGCAAAGGATGAGTGATTGGGTTATTTATGCCATAGGTTTTACCGCCCAACTTCTATTTTCTGGACGTTTGCTTTTGCAGTGGATCCTCTCAGAAAAAAAAAATAAAGTAGTTACTCCATCCCTATTTTGGATTTTAAGTTTACTTGCCTCTTTTTTACTGTTTGTGTATGGGTATTTAAGAGATGATTTTGCTATTATGTTAGGGCAATCCCTGACCTACTATATTTATATTAGAAACCTGCAAATACAAGGTCATTGGCAAAAATCTCCAAAAGTGCTGCAATTATTTTTATTCCTATTTCCTGTTATTGTAGTAATCTTTGGCTATAACAATGGGAGGTATGACTTACTCTCGCTTTTTGATAACAAGGCCATTCCTACCTGGCTATTAACCCTAGGTATTATAGCGCAGTTAACCTTTACCCTTAGATTTGTATACCAGTGGATTACTTCTGAGAGAAACAAAAACTCTCAATTACCTATTGGGTTTTGGAGAATGAGTGTTGTTGGAGCCGTTTTAATTTTAAGCTATGCAATTATAAGAGAAGACCCTGTATTATTTATAGGGCATTGCGCAGGATTGGTGATATATATCCGAAATATATTTATTTGGAAAAAACAACACAATGAGGTATCTTAAAGAGCATCCATTAGCGTTGTTAACGCTAATTTGTACTGCTATTTTTATAGCGCATCTAGACGCCTTATGGGTCAATATCATGGAGGCTAGAAACTTTGTTACTGCCCGTGAAATGTTGCAGGATTCTAATTGGCTGCTTACCACTTTAAACGGAGAACCAAGATACCAAAAGCCTCCATTACCAACTTGGCTTTCTGCAGTATCGGCCTTTTTATTGGGTATAAAGAGTGTATTTGCATTGCGACTACCAGCAGCAATTGTTTCTATAATGATGGTCTTAACAACCTATATTTTTACAAAGAAACTAACAACTAATAATACATATGCTTTTTTAAGTAGTTTGATACTGGCTACCTCCTTCTATATTGTTTTTTCTGGAAGAAATGGCCAATGGGATATTTTCACTCATGCCTTTATGATGGTCAGTATCTATCAACTGTATTTACTTTTTACTAGCCGAGAAAAAACATACAAACGTGCCTTTTTTGCAGCACTATTTTTTGGCTTTTCTTTTATGAGTAAGGGACCAGTTTCCCTATATGCTTTGCTACTCCCCTTTTTAATAGCATATGGCCTTGTGTTTTCTTACAAAGGAAAAAGAAAAACACTACTCCCCATACTAGTATTTTTGGTCATAGCACTTCTATTATCTGGATGGTGGCACGTGTATACTTATTTGTTAGATCCAGAAAAAGTGATTGCTACCACTACAAAAGAAACCACAAATTGGACCAGCTACAACATACGGCCGTTTTATTACTACTGGAGCTTTTTCTCTCAAAGTGGAATTTGGTGTATTCCTGCATTTGTTGGACTGCTGTATCCCTATTTAAAAGACAAAGTATTTTTCAAAAAGGGATATCAGTTTACACTCCTATGGACCCTTTGTAGTGTGTTGCTATTGTCTATTATTCCAGAAAAGAAATCGAGATACTTACTTCCTGTGCTTATTCCTATGGCATTAAACACTGGATTTTATATAGAATATTTATTCAGAAATTTTAAAACCATTAAAGATAAAAGAGAAACAATTGTTGTCTATTTTAACTTTGGAATTATAGCCTTTATTGGAATCAGCACACCTGTAATTGGCTACCTTTTTCTTAAAAATACACCAACAACTCCCTGGGTCTGGTATATTCTTTTAAGCATTGTATTGTGCACTATAGGAGTTTTAATAATCCAACAATTAAAGAAAAAAGAAATAAAAGCAGTCACCTACCTTACTGTAGCATTTATAGTTTCTGCCATTTGTTTTGGAATGCCACTAGCTACATCTACACTATTAAATAAAGAATATAAATCTTTTACAGAACTAAAAATATGGCAGGATAAAAATGCTGTTGAAGTCTATGAGTTCACGTATTTCACACCAGAGATTATCTGGGACTATGGCCAAACAATCCCAGTATTAAAAAAAGTGGATAGCATTCACATCCCGACGGCTGATACCTTTGGTCTTTTAGTGGGTAAAGAAGATATGACACTTTTTGAAACAACATTTAAAGACTATCAAAAACAAAAAGTAGCACGATACGATATCAACCCTTACCCTACAAATAGCAATAAACACAAAACAAGGCTCTGGAGAGATTTTTATATCATTGAGAAATAATTCGCCGCTGGGCCCACCTACTTAGTTTAAAAATAGCCAGTCCAATCCAGGCACCAAAAAACATTCCAGTAATAATATCTAAGGGGTAATGCACTCCTAAATAAATTCTAGAATAAGCAATTACACTAGCCCATAGTAATAGTAAAAATGGAAGGACTCTGTAATAGGGTCTTAGTGATAATCCTAAAAAAACAGCCGCAGCCATACTGCTTGCTGCATGGGCTGAAAAATAACCATAACGCCCACAGCCATCTGCCACAAAGCGCATAAGAGGTTCAAGTTCTTCTACCTGGCATGGACGAGGTCTTTTAAAGAGTATGTACTTAAATAAATTTGCCAATTGATCTGTTGCTGTAATCATTAAGCCGGCGCAAATCATGACAATGATAGTCGCTTTTACTCCAAACTTTTTAAAAATTAAAAACAGTAAAAGAGCATACAGAGGTAACGAAGTCCATTTCTCTGTAACAATACGCCAAAACTCAACCCAAAAGGGTGTGCC
>CATEMS010000321.1 GCA_949507465.1 Flavobacteriaceae bacterium | reverse complement strand
TACCCTATTTTAGTGTGGTCTTTCTTTTTTGGTTTAGTGTTAGCCAGTATCATATACATTGCTAAACAAATTACACGCTACAGCCCCAAAGCCATTATTGCCCTTATAATTGCTGCGGTACTGTCTTACAGTGTAACACTGGCCCAGCCTATTGCAGATACAGAAAGTATTTGGTTTTTATTTCTTGCTGGGTTTATCGCCATTATTGCAATGATATTACCTGGTATTTCTGGAGCGTTTATACTACTACTCATTGGGGGATATACCGTTGTTATTGGTGCTATAAATCAGCTCACAGAGGCTTTAAGTACATTTAATTGGAGTAGTCTTGGCAATGCCCTTTTAAAAATTGGAGTCTTTGCAGTAGGAGCTGTTGCTGGCCTTAAGATATTTTCTGGGGTATTAAACTGGATGTTTAAAAATCATAAAGACACAACTCTTGCTGTTTTAACAGGATTTATGATTGGGGCGCTCAATAAAATTTGGCCTTGGAAAGAAATCTTACAATACCGCAAAAATAGTCATGGAGATAAAATACCTTTTCTAGAAAAAAGTATTTTTCCTGATAGTTTTCTGGGAGATCCTAAGGTCTTAGAAGCAATTTTATTTATGGCTGCTGGCTTTATGATTATTTTTCTGATGGAATACATTGCAAATAAAAAAAGCCCTAACTAATCTATTGCTGTGAATACCAAGAGAAATACCCAAGATAAAGTATGGTTAATCCTTAAAGGGATTGCCATGGGAGCTGCCAACAAGGTTCCTGGAGTCTCTGGAGGACTCGTGGCATTTGTAGCTGGGTTTTACGAGGAATTCATTTACTCCCTTCAAAAAATAAATAGAACCGCTCTTACATTAGTTCTAAAGGGGCGTCTGAAAAGTTTTATACAATACACAAATGCGGGTTTTCTGAGCCTGCTTTGTCTTGGGATGTGTATCAGTTATTTCAGCGTATCAAAAATACTTGATTACCTATTACTTGAATACGAACTGCAGGTATGGAGCACTTTCTTTGGGATGATCATAGGGTCAATACTATACATAACCAAAAATTTCGGAGTCTGGAACAGAAGATATATTGGGTATTTGATCTGTGGTATCATAGCAGGTATTGCTATTAGTTTTTTAGAACCCGCAAGAGAAAACGATAATCTAATATTTGTTTTTTTATGTGGAATCATTGGAGTATCTGGGATGACACTACCGGGGCTTTCTGGATCCTTTATATTAATTATTTTAGGTAATTATGTACTGCTTTTAGTAGACGCAGTGAATGCTTTGTTTGACACTTTATCTGAACTAGTAGTGGGAGATTTTTCTTTTAAATATAACCATCAACGTGTAAGACTCCTAAAGGTGTTGGTTGTCTTCTCATTGGGCTCTGTGACAGGATTAATATCCTTATCTCAACTGCTTGGATTTGTATTAAAAAAATATAAAAAAGCCACCTATGCTGTAATCATAGGGTTTATCTCCGGTTCATTAGGTGTGGTGTGGCCCTGGAAAGAAAAAATATATAGCCGTAACGCCTTAGGTGACATTAATCTGGATGCAAATGCAAGAGAAATTATTACAGGGTATCATAGGTATTTCCCTACAGAGGGTTCCTGGAATACCGTTTTCGCGCTATTTTTTATCATTTTAGGGATTTTTGGAGTGCTTAGTATCAATTGGTATCACATTTATAAAAAACAAACCAATGGCTAACTACGGACTCATTGGAAGAAATATAGCCTATTCTTTTTCTAAAAAATTTTTCACTCAAAAATTTAAAAAAGAAAAGCTGTCACATAACTACCACAACTTTGATATTAAAACTCTTGATGGATTTAAAAAAATAGTACAAGATGACGCTACCCTAAGAGGTTTAAATGTAACAATCCCTTTCAAAGAAAAGATCATACCCTATCTAGATAGTTTAGATAATCAAGCTAGAGATATTGGAGCAGTGAACACCATTAAAGTGCTAAAGGACGGCACCTTAATAGGTTACAATACAGATCATTACGGTTTTAGTAAAGCCCTGAGTAGCTACCCAGATATTAGAAATAAAACAGCTCTTATTCTTGGTAATGGAGGTGCTGCAAAGGCCATCAAATACGCTCTTGATGGCTTGGGATACAGCCATACAACTGTTTCAAGAAATACAACCAAGGATACTATTACCTATAAGCAAATTACAAAACAAGTCATAGAAAACCATACCCTTATTGTAAACACAACCCCATTAGGGGTGGCTCCAGATATTTTACAGTTTCCAGAAATACCCTACAATTATATCACTTCAAAACACTTCTTGTTTGATTTGATATACAATCCCGGGCAGACTATTTTTTTAAAACACGGACTTGCTAAAGGAGCAACAATAGCCAACGGTAGTATGATGTTAGAGTTTCAAGCCCAAAAAGCCTGGAATATTTGGAACAGTTAATAAGTGGAGGCGTGTTCAATAAGCATATATACACTTGGCAATCTTAGAGGGAGTTAGTATATTGAGCACTCAAAATAACCTACCTTAACATTGCAAAATATGTCTGACCAAATTAATTCTACACAACAGGATAACTCTTCAATTGAAAAAAGTGGCACTACCCCTCAAGCAACAAACAATCAAGAAGAAACTACAAAACAGATGTCTTCTGAAAAAGCAGAACCTGCTGGCCAACAACCAGCCAAGGTGGTAGATACAATGGCTGAAGAAAAGTTGGTTTCTACCCAAGAAATTACAGAAGAGTTGGAGGTTGAGAGCTCTGATGCTATGCCCCTTGCAAATACAGTCATAGAAAATGAGCCTGTAGACTATAGTAACTTAAGCCAATTAGAACTCATAAGCGCACTAAAGAATCTAATTGCAAGTGGATCAATAGAGACTATAAAAGGCCAGGTAGAAGATATAAAAGCAACGTTTACCAATTTATTTGAGCAAGAGCTTACCCAAAAAAAAGAGGCTTTTGTTAGCCAAGGGGGAAACATCATTGATTTCCATTATACCTCTGCAGATAAAAAAGCCTTTACTGATGTTTTTAATCAGTACAAAACAAAACGAAATGCACATTTTAGAAAACTTAAGCAAGATTTGGAAGGAAATCTTCAAGTAAGAAACCAACTCATTGAGGAGATTAAAGGTTTGTTAGACTCTAAGGAAAGTGTAAACAGCAACTATAAAAAAATTAAGGACATACAAGAGCGTTGGAAACAAGCTGGTGCCATACCAAGAGATACATATAATACGGTATGGAATAATTACCATCATTACATGGAAACCTATTATGATGCCTTACAACTAGATAGAGAATTTAGAGACCTTGACTTTAAGAACAACCTTGAAGAAAAACAAAAGCTTATTGCGCGCACACAAGAGCTTGCAAAACAAGCAAATATAGATAGCGCCTTTAGAGAATTGCAGTTAATCCATAAACGTTGGAAAGAAGAGATTGGACCTGTAGCAAGGGAGATTCGTGAAGAGTTGTGGGAGACCTTTAGTGCTGCCACAAAAATTATCCATGATAAAAAAATGGCTGCAGAGGCAGCTTTAGAAGAAACATTTGTTGAAAATCTTTCTATTAAAAAAGAACTTATTGGTTTGATAGACAAAGTGAAAGCAGAAACAGCAGCTACTCATAAAGCATGGCAAAGTGCAATTAAACAAGTACAAGAAATTAGAGATGTGTTTTTTACTGTAGGACGGGTTCCGAAAGATAAAAACAAAGAAATCTGGGCTGCCTTCAAGGATGCTACGGGTAGCTTTAATAAAGCTAAAAATGATTTCTATAAAGATCAAAAAAATACCCAATACGATAATCTTGAGCAAAAAAGAAAACTCATCAAACTTGCCCAAGAACATAAAGACTCAGAAGACTTTGAAAAAGCTACTCCCCTGTTCAAGAAAATACAACATGATTGGCGCCAGATTGGTCATGTTCCAAGAAAAAATAGCGATGCCATTTGGAAAGAATTTAAAGAAGCTTGTAATCATTATTTTGACAGGTTACACGCTTTAAAAGATCAAGAAAATAAGCAAGAAATTGAACATCTGAAAGAAAAACAAGCCCTGTTGGATGCTATGAAAACCATTTCTTTGTCTGGTGATCACAAAAAAGATATTCAAACCATTAAAACTACCATATCCAAATGGAAAACCATTGGACGGGTTCCGTTCAAGAAAAAGAGCATAGATCAAAAATTCAATAAAGCATTAGATGCCCTGTTTAACCAACTAGATATTGATAAAAAAGAAGCTGAGCTTATAAAATTTGAGAATAAATTACATGCACTATCTGGTGATAATGACAATCGAAAATTACAAAACGAGCAATTCTTTATTGGTAAAAAAATTGATGAAACCAAATCAGAAATTCTACAACTTGAAAACAACTTGCAGTTTTTTAAACACATAGAAAAAGACAATCCACTTGTAAAAGAGGTCTATCATAATATTGATAATCACAAACAACAATTGGATCTTTGGAATGAAAAGCTTACAAAAATTAAAGCCATACAAAATGGGTAAGCCATATGCAAAATTGTATTCTATGCCAATCCTATAAAACTAGTTTATACTACCAAGACCACAACCGCATGTTTTTAAATTGCAATACCTGCGATTGTGTTTTTATACCTCATAAAGATTTACCAAAGCCAGAAGAAGAAAAAACGCGTTATTTAGCACATCAAAACGATGTGGAAGATCATGGTTTTCAAAAATTTGTAGCTCCAATGGTACAAGCTATTTTAGCCAATCACAGTACTAAAGATATGGGCTTAGACTTTGGAGCTGGAACGGGTCCTGTGGTTAGTAAATTGCTTGGAGACCTTAATTACAAAACAGCATTGTATGACCCCTTTTTTCATCCCAATAAAGCAGCCCTTAAAGACACATATGAGTTTATTGTTTGCTGTGAGGTCATAGAGCATTTGCACAACCCTCTTAAAGAATTTGTTCTTCTAAAAAAACTATTGAAAAAAAAAGGGATCTTGTATTGCATGACAGATCTATTGCCTGAAAAAGAAAGTTTTAAAAACTGGTACTATAAAAATGACTTTACTCATGTTATTTTTTACACGCCAAAAACACTGCAATGGATCCAAAAAAAAGTAGGATTTAAACATCTTGAAATAGACCGTAGATTAATAAAATTCTATTGATCGATAATTGCCTTGTAGATTGCCTCTTGTATGTTACTTCTAAGGTTTGTGTCAACCATCTTTGTATTGTCAGAACTTGGGTAGGTTCTGTTGGACATAAATACATAAACAATTTCCTGTTGTGGATCTGCCCATGTAAAAGTACCCGTAAAGCCACTATGGCCAAAACTTGACATAGAAACGCAGCCACATGTTGGTCCACTCTCTTCTAATTGAGGCTTATCAAAGCCCACGCCCCTACGGACGTTTTGATCACAGTAATAACAGGTATTAAAATCATTTATAACCTTAGGAGATAGATATTGCTGTCCTCCATAGCTACCACCGTTTAAAAATAGTTGCATCATTTTAGCAACATCGTTTGCAGTACTAAATACTCCTGCATGACCACTTACCCCACCTAGCATAGCTGCTCCTTGATCATGAACATACCCG
>CATEMS010000320.1 GCA_949507465.1 Flavobacteriaceae bacterium | reverse complement strand
GATGTAGACAAAATAGATGGGCTCTCCCCTGTTATTGCTATTGAACAAAAAACCACTAGTAAAAGCCCTCGTTCTACTGTTGGTACCATTACAGAGATTTATGATTTTTTAAGGTTGTTGTATGCTAGGGCAAGTGATGCCTATAGTTATAAAACTGGCAAAAAGATGGTGAGCTATAGTGATGCGCAAATTAAAGAACTTATTTTGTCTGACTTTAAAGACAAAAAAGTAAGAATCCTTGCTCCTATTATTAGGTCCAGAAAAGGGCACTACAGAGAACTCTTCGAGCAAATTGCAAAACAAGGCTTTCTGAAAGTTAGGGTAGATGGCCAGGTCCTTGACATTGTAAAGGGGATGAAAATTGATCGTTACAAAATGCATGATATAGAAACAGTCATCGATCGATTGAAAATAAGTGATGGCATAGACAATGATAAACGCCTAACAGAAAGCATAGCAACTGCAATGTATCATGGCAATGATGTTATGATGGTGTTAGATAATCAAACCAATGAGGCGCGTTATTTTAGTAGAGCATTGATGTGTCCTCAAAGTGGTATATCCTATCCAAATGCAGAACCAAATAATTTTTCCTTCAACTCTCCCAAAGGAATGTGCCAAAGTTGTAAAGGATTAGGAACCTTGCATAAAGTAAATCTAGACAAGGTAGTCCCAGATCAAAATCTATCAATAAAAAATGGTGCACTAGCACCCCATGGACCACAAAAAAACAATTGGATATTCAAGCAATTAGAACTCATATCACAGCGATTTAATTTTAAATTAACAGACCCTTTTAAAGATATTTCAAAAGAGGCCAAAGAGCTTATATTCTATGGCGGAAATGACAAGTTTGATGTTTCATCAAAAACCCTAGGAATAACCCGTAATTACAAAATAGATTTTGAAGGGGTTGTCCATTTCATACAAAACACTTACGATGCCAGTGAAACTACTTCTTTAAAACGTTGGGCCAAGGAGTATATGGATAAAATTGATTGTCCAGAGTGTACTGGTAGCAGGCTGCGCAAAGAATCCCTGTATTTTAAAGTAAATGATAAAAATATTGCACAATTAGCGCAAATGGATATCATAGAATTGGCACAGTGGTTTGAAGATTTGGAAAATCATCTAAGTGAAACCCAACAAAAAATTGCTGGCGAGATTATCAAAGAGGTGAAAACAAGACTCCAATTTTTAATCGATGTAGGTCTTACCTATCTAGCAATAGATAGGAGTTCTAAATCGCTATCTGGTGGGGAAGCACAACGCATTAGATTGGCAACTCAAATAGGATCACAGTTGGTTGGGGTATTATACATTCTAGACGAACCAAGCATCGGCCTTCACCAAAGAGATAATGAACGACTTATAAAATCTTTGCTCTCTTTAAGAGATATTGGGAATTCTGTTATTGTAGTAGAGCATGATAAAGACATGATAGAGCACGCAGATTATGTAATTGATATTGGTCCTGCAGCAGGTAAATATGGTGGTGAAATTGTAAGTGAAGGTACCCCAAAAGAGATTGTAAAACATAAAACACTAACAGCTCAGTATTTAAATGGTACTAAAGAAATAAAAATACCCAGTAAAAGAAGAAAAGGTAATAAACACCTACTTGAGCTTACTGGTGCCAGTGGTAATAATTTAAAAAATGTAAATGTAAAAATACCTCTAGGGGTCATGATTGGAGTGACAGGTGTTTCAGGAAGT
>CATEMS010000319.1 GCA_949507465.1 Flavobacteriaceae bacterium | reverse complement strand
GATTCTAAATAGGCTTGTCTGACTACCTCAAATTTTTTGTTCACAAGTTCAATAAGTAAAGGGAATTCATCTGCATTATCAAGAGTAAGAAATACAGACGCAAAGTCTGCTGTGGGCTTCACTTGTTGCTTAAATGCAATAGAGTCACTTATATTTTCTAAGTAATCTGTTAAGGCGCCTTGACCAAGGGTGATCCTATAAAGCTGTTCTTCTTGTTTGTCAAAAACAATTTGGGCTGTATTTTCTTTCAGATTTAGTTGTGCTGTAAAATCGATGGCAAGGGAGTCTTTAGTTTGTACAGAAATTTTCTCAGTGTCAATAGCAACTAATGGGGTATTTGCTTTCAGTTTAAGGGTATCTTCTAGAGATATCCATCTATTGTTTATGGCAGTAAGACGCAATGAGTCAGAATAAAGCTCCCTAAAGCGGACTGTGGTAGTATCAATTTGCAGGTTGTTTTTTGTAACAAATACCAAGGAGTCTTTAGTGATTTTTGGTTTAAACCAAAAGTTGAGAGTGTCTTTACCAGGTTGTTTTATAACCCGGTATTGAAAATCTTCCGGCATTGGTGTAAGCAAAGAAATTTGATAGGTATCTGGCTTTCCCTCATATCCAAAAGCAATTCTATTGCTGCTCTCTAACTTTGGACGTATTGGCTTAAAATCTGGTACTTCTTTGAAGAGTTTCAGCTCAAAGGCACTATCAGTGGGGATGGTTATAAGGTCTTTATAAAAGCCTATTTTATCTGTCTTTGGTTGGAAGGTGAAGTTTCTAGTTTGTTCTTTTAAGGCGATGAGTTGGTAGGTGCCCTCTTTGAGATTTCGAAATTCAAAATTATTGGTTTGGTCTGCGGTTGTGGTTATATAGGTGGGTTTCTCAAGATAAACTAGCGAGTCATTGTAGGCCTGGTCTACCTTGTGTAACATAAGGGTTGTAGGAAGATCTGTCTGGGGAAGTAGCGCATCAATCACCGATCCTTTCAGATGCAAGCTGTCAATATAACTACCTGTAGAAAACACATATTTGTAATTTGGGAATAGATTTCCTTCGTTGTTGTCTAAAATACTATTTCCGAAATTAAAGCTGTAAGTAGTATTGTCTTTAAGAGTATCTAAAATTTTTATTTTTAATACCTTAGAAACACTCAGGGGTGTTATCACAGGAGGGTATTTCAATGGGGGAGAAATGATAAGCTCTTTAGAAATATCCTTGAGTTTGATAAACTCGTCAAAAGTGATGCGAATTTCATTGTTTTTGAAATTGCTTGTATAATTATCAGGAACACTTCGCAAAATAACAGGTGCGATGGTGTCTCTGAGGCCTCCACTGGGTCTTCCTTTTTTTGCACAATCTGTGAAGGAAAGTAAAAAAAGAAATACAATGGGGATGTATAAAAGGCGATATGTTTTTGAGTGATATTGCTGCTGCATAGTTCCTAACAAAAATAGGAAAAGTTTTACTGTAACTCTAGCTAAACAACCGCGAACTCTATCACAGAGAAATAGCCATGGTAGCGATACTAATTTTTATATTTTCAGCTTGTTGTAATTGCGTTGCGCAACTCTCTAGCGTAGCACCGGTGGTAACAATATCATCAACAAGTAAAATATGTTTGTTTGCAATTTTTGCTTTGTTTGCAAGAGTAAATTTATGATGCTCTTGGATTCTTTTAAGTCTTGATTTAAAAACTTGGGAGTCTGTTTTTGAGACCTTTACAAGTACATCCTCCAGATAATCAACTCCTAGGGCCCCAGCGATTGCCCTGCCAAAACCGGTTACTTGATTGTACCCTCTGGTTTTTTCTTTATTTTTGTGAAGCGGCACACCCACTACTGCATCTATGGTATTGTAAGCTTTTATTTCAGAGAGTTCTGCTCCAAGCCAGTGGCCCAGAAAAGGGCTTATTTCTTCTTGTTTTTTATATTTTAAATTGTGCAGCAAGGATTGAGTAATGCCCTTTTTTTGAAATACTAAAAGCGCAGTTGCCTCTTGTATAGCCACCCTGCCGTAGAAGATTTTTTTTAAGGTGTCTGCTTTTGTTTTATGAAATCCAGCCAATGGAATTTCATGTCTGCAGGGGGTACAAATAATTTGCTCCTTGGCACCAAGAACTCCCTGACAGCCATTACATATTTTTGGAAATAAAAGATCCAAAAGAGCATTGCGGATGTGAATCATTACTTTATAGTTTTAGTACCTTTGGCATCTGTAATGTAATAAATTAACATCAAAAACACATCATGACAACTCAAAGTAATAATAATAAACTGGCAAAAATCCTAATAGCGGTGTTGCTAGTTTTGTTGGTGTCCTTGGCAGGGTATACCTATTCATTAATCCAGCAAAATAATGAAACTGTGCTTTTTTTAGAGGCAGATAAAGCTAAGGTTCAAGATGAATTGAAATCTCTTGTTGCGTCCTACAATGAGATGTTGCAAGATCAAAAAAGTAAAGATGAAGAATTGATCGCCGCGAGAGATCGCATTTTAATTCTTCTAGACTCTGTAAAGGATTACAAAGCCAATCTTTCTGATATTGTAAGATATAAAGCACAGCTAAGGGGTTTGAAAAATGAGCGTACCCAGCTCTTTAAACGTGCAGACAGCTTATTGGCAGTTACTGAGCGTTTAACCAGAGAAAAAGACAGCACAACAGTAGTTTTAAACAAGACCGTTAGAGCTGTAGACTCTGTGACTACATCCAACATTAAAATGTCTTCATCTTTAAAAAAGGGGGCATTGATTGACATTGCTAGTGTAAGTGCAACAGCCATTATTGTTCGTAAGGGAGGTAAAATCAAACCAACCAGCCGCGCCGGTAGAGCAGATAAAATTCAGGTATGTTACACCATAGCTCCTAATGTTTTGACCCAACCAGCAGAGCGGTTATTGTATGTCCAGGTTATAAATCCAGATAATAACATAATTGGAGACAAATCAAACATCACCTTTGGTCAAGATGTACTTACCTACAGTGCAAGCGATACTGTTTTTTATGAAAACCAGGCCCTAGATGTGTGTACCATTGTTGGCGGGACAAGCAATGAGTTGATAAAGGGGATGTATACCATCTCTATTTTTGATGCTGATAGGCAAATAGGGAGTACAACACTTATGTTAAAATAGGATTTCAAAAAATACTTAAAAAAATAAAATCTGCTGCCATTGTATGGCAGTGGATTTTCAT
>CATEMS010000318.1 GCA_949507465.1 Flavobacteriaceae bacterium | reverse complement strand
TTTTAAGGGCTGCTATTCCAGCGCCCCCTAAAATAATTCCTTTTTCCTCTACCACAAAATAAACGCGGCGTTTGCCCTGATAGGTTTCAAACATAGAGTCTAGAGAGATATCTGCTAGGGCAGTTCCAACTTTTGGAGCTCCAAGGTCTACAAGAACCTTCCTTATCACCCTTGCAAGGCTTGGATTATCCGCTTTTCTAATGGCTCTAATAATAGGTTTACTCATCAATAAAAATCATTGTATTTTTACAGTGTGAAGATACATCAAAAATACATGAGACGCTGTATTGAACTAGCCAAAAATGGCTTAGGAACAACCTACCCAAACCCATTAGTTGGTAGTGTTGTAGTGTACAACAATCTTATCATTGGAGAGGGATGGCATTACACATCTGGTAAGGCCCATGCAGAAGTTCATGCAATTGCAAATTCAAAAACAAGCGCTATTACTGCTCAAATAATGCAATCAAGTGGTATGACATCACACCAACAACTACTAGAAAAGGCAAGCCTGTATGTAAGCCTAGAACCCTGTAGCCATGTGGGTAAGACACCACCTTGTGCAGATTTAATTATCACCAGTGGTATTAAAAAGGTGATAATTGGATGCATGGACCCTAACCCAAAAGTAGCAGGGAAGGGAATTCTTAAACTTAAAGAGGCAGGGTGCCATGTTACACAGGGAGTGCTAGAGGAGCAATGCACAGAGCTTAATAAACGTTTTTTTACCTTTCAGAAGAAAAAAAGACCCTATATATTTTTAAAATGGGCGCAAACTCCAGCGGGTTATATCGCTCCGATAAACAAGGATGAAAAGAAACCTGTTTGGATATCAAATGCCTATGCCAGACAGCTCGTGCACCAACAAAGAACCCATGAACAAGGTATTTTAATTGGTACAAACACCGCTCTTTTAGATAACCCCTGTCTCACTGCGCGCCAATGGGCAGGGAACTCACCAACACGTTTGGTTCTAGATCGAAATTTAAAAATACCTGATCATGCTAAGATTTTCAATAACAAGGCGACCACTATTATCATCACACAGGTACAGCCAAAAACCCCACAAAAAAAAACTGTTGTATATGAGAGTATTTGTTTTGAAAAAAATCTAGCACAGCAGATTTGTGCCATTGCAATAAAACATAATCTGCAGAGTATTATCATTGAGGGAGGCACAAAAACATTGCAAACATTTATAGATGAAGATATTTGGGATCAAGCCTTTGTATACACAGGTAAAATAAACTTTAAAAAAGGGCTCAAAGCACCCATTATCAAAGCAAAACTCCACAGCAAAAAAAACATCAAAGACACATGTCTATCCATATATAAAAACACCACGCAATGATACCATTAGCATTGAGCATTTTAGCCTCTACGTTCATTTTTGTTCTATTCAGGCTTTTTTCACGGTATTCTATCAACACCCTTCAGGCTATTGTGGTAAATTACTTTGTTGCCTGCAGCTGCGGGATAATTGGATACCAAAATAGCATTGAGCTCTCTGCAATACTCAACTACGATTGGTTTTATTTTACCCTGGCCTTGGGAGCCTTATTTATTATAGTGTTTAACCTTATGGCAAAAACTACTCAAGTTAGCGGTCTATCTGTAGTTTCTGTTGCAACAAAAATGGCGCTTGTTATCCCTATTGGATTTGGGCTGTGGTATTACCAAGAGCCTCTGGGGCCTTTCAAAGCTGCTGGTATTATTCTGGCGCTTGTGGCTGTTTATCTTGTCTCTGTAAAAAAACATAGCGGTGTTATCTTGCAAAAAAGAAACTTATTGTTTCCAGTGCTTGTCTTTATGGGTAGTGGGCTTATAGACACCAGTTTAAATTTTATGCAAAATGACTTTATTACAGACAAAAGCTTAATCCCTATTTTTTCTTCAACCATTTTCATGACCGCAGGAGTTATTGGAATTATGATACTCGTAGCCCAAAAAATTAAAGGTGTGCTGGTACTTGAATCTAAAAATGTTATCGCAGGTATTGCTCTTGGTGTTCCAAACTACTTCTCTATTTATTTTCTAGTGGAGGCATTAGGAAGTGATTTGTTAGACAGTTCAGGCATTTTTACATTAAACAATGTGGCCATCGTTGTAATTTCAACCTTGTTAGGCATCATCTTTTTTAAGGAGCAGCTTTCTGTAAAAAATTGGATTGGTATTATCATGGCCATCATGAGCATAGCCCTTGTAAGTCTAACTGCTTTGTAAATGGAAAAAATTAATGATACCTATTACACCATAACAACTGCCAGCGAGCAAACCCTTTACAAAGATAGAGGAAGCAAATTTTATGGCTATGCATTTCCTGTAAGTACCCAACAGGATATCAAGCATTGTATAGATACATTAAAAAAGAAACATCATACTGCAGGGCATTTCTGTTATGCTTGGCAACTAGGAGAAACCTATCAAAAATATAGAGCCAATGATGATGGAGAACCAAACAATAGCGCAGGAATGCCTATATATGGACAACTGCAAGCCTATAAACTAACAAATACCCTTGTGGTATGTGTGCGTTATTTTGGAGGTACTAAACTAGGTGTTGGTGGATTAATCCAAGCCTATAAAACATCTGCTAGACTAACTTTAGATACAGCAACTATTGAAGAAAAAACAATTGATATATCATTTTTACTTCTTTTTGAATATCCTCAGATGAGCCTGGTAATGAGAAATATTAAAGATCAAAAAATAAAGATTATCAGTCAGAAACTTGAACACAATTGCAACCTCACCATTTCTGTGAGAAAAAAAGATGCAGACAGAATTTTTAATTTATTTGACACGATACATATGGTAGGTATAAAAAAACTATAAATGTCTTCCTATATGGGTAAACACTACTGCAACTTATCTAATAGATAATCTGGCGCCTTTTGTAATTTATTTGTAGCAGTATTTACAAAAACCAAAGTGGTGTCACCGGTTATTAAAAGTTGCCCCTTTTGATTGTGTATTTGGTAAGAGAATTCAATCCTGTATGTAGGAATTTTCTTTAATGTCGTGGTGATTTTTAAAACATCATCATAACGTGCTGGAGCTTTATATTTGATATGTAATTCCACAACCGGTAAGTGTATACCGTTGGTTTCCATCCATTTGTAAGAAAACCCCATGTCTCTTAGCCATTCTGTCCTTCCTTGTTCTAAATATGTGGCATAATTCCCATAATAAACAATTCCCATTTTATCTGTCTCTCCATATCGAACTCGTAAGGATGTTGTTGTTGCTTTCAAAAAATAATTGTGTAAATACTGTTGATTTTTGGATGTTTATGCAAAGGAGTTAAACATGCAATAAAAAAACCAAAAATTCAATACCAAAACGTTTTTTTTTTTACAAATTTGTTCACATATTTGTTGTGTAAGAAAGATTGGCTGTTTTTTACTGCTCATCTGATTTTTTTTACAAAAAAATTAACTACCAAACCCCCTCTATTAAAACTATGAATAAAACTTCTGCAATCGTATGGAATAATTGTCTTTCGTTTATAGAAGATAATATTACCCAGCAGGCTTATAAAACTTGGTTTGAACCAATAAAAGCAGTAAAACTTTCTGACAACGCACTAAGCATCCAAGTGCCAAGTAAATTTTTTTATGAGTGGCTAGAGGAGCACTACGTGAAATTATTAAAAGTGGCCTTAACCAAGGAGTTAGGCCCCACGGCAAAACTGGTTTGTGTCATAAGGATGGAAAACACCTACGGAAACAAGCAGCCTTTTACCGAAAGAATTCCAAGCTCAAATAGAAGCAACAATCAAGGATCTCAAAGCGTATCAGTTCCACTCAAAAATAAAAGCCTATTAACCATTTTCTCATCAACAATCAATACATCAATCACTTGATAGAAGTGAATAAAATCGTTGCGGTTGTTTTTCTTTACAGACTCGCTGTATTGTTGAACAAATTTTTCGGCAGAGATGTAAAGAACTGTTTTTTCTGGATATTTGTCTTTGATGTCAACTCCAATGGCGTGTGCCAAATGAGTTTTACCAAGGCCTACGCTTCCAAATACTAAAAGGGGATTAAAAGAAGTGCCTCCTGGTTTATTTGCGACAGCAATACCAGCAGATCTTGCAAGTCTGTTTGATTCTCCTTCTAGAAAAGTATCAAAGCTATAGGTTGGATTTAACTGAGATTCAATTTTAACATTTCTAATACCAGGTATTACAAAGGGGTTTTTTAGCTCAGGGCTTTTATTTTTGAGCGGAACTGATACGTTTTGAGATCCTTGATTGTTACTTCTATTTGAGCTTGGAATTCTTTC
>CATEMS010000317.1 GCA_949507465.1 Flavobacteriaceae bacterium | reverse complement strand
TACTAGTATTGTTATTTGATAATTAGTGTTTTATTAGCGATATTTTTAGTGCCTCCATTTTTATGGGCACTAATAAGTACTATATAATTTCCTTTTTGTAGTGTGTTTAAATTAAGATTGGCTTGTTGCATGCCTTGCTTTTTGTCAATAGCCTGTTCCCAAACCAATCTGCCTACCATGTCATACACCTTTGCCACTGTACCATCCATTTGCTCTGGCAAGTAATACATGAGTGTTACCTCTCCACTTGTTGGATTAGGGAATAAGTTTAAGAATTCAAGCTCATTGCTCTGGAAAGGAGATCCTATCCCTCCCAATTCATTGTCTTTAAATCTTGGCGTTAGCTTAGCTCCTGTGGTGGTTCCCACAACGGCTAGGTTGATATCTATATCTTGGGTGGCATCCACTCGGGTAAGTAGTTTTGTTCTAGTTGATGCGATAGCGGTATTGTTAAAACTGTAAAGCATAAGCACCTTTAATTGATCTTGGGTGTAGTCTAACCTTTCAATGCCAGGAAGATCATGTAATATATACTCAAAATCTGCATCAAAGGCTAGCTGTAAACCGCCAATGTTGTGCATAGACTCTACATACAAATCATTACCCTCCCAGGTAAAATCTGCATGACCAATGGCCTGTGAAGGATAAAAGTTAGGGTCTAAACTACCAGATCCTGTATCACCACCATCTCCATTAAAAATAATATCTACCGTACCAACAATATCCAACACATTTATGGTATTATCTGCATTCACATCTCCAGCTACAAATATAAAGGGCTCTGGATTGTTACCCAGTATATAATCTACATCATGTACAAGATCCAGTACATTAACATCAAAATCTCCGTTGCTATCTCCAAGGGTGGAGGTAAGTGGAGAAGAAGATACCGTGTTGGAATAATCTGTCTCTTCAAAACTGGTTCTTAAAATTTTATACTTATAAAAATACGTCTCACCCTCTACAACATCATAGTCTGTGAAGTACACCCCAGTTGTTGACTCATCTGTATCTTCTATAATTAGCGCCTCATTAAGTTTTTCTGGCTCACTCTCTACCCCATCTGCGTCTACCTGGTAGCGGTACATGTTATAACCCAACACATCATCTAGCTCATCTGCACTTGGCGCAACCCATTCTAGATCTATTTTTCCTAAACCACCAGCTGCAAAGAAGCCGGTAGAAGCAGATCCTGCAGATTGTAACAAGAAATTAAAACGAGTATCCTCCACAGGGATTTTGAAGTAGTCAAGATCCTGAGCGTCCTGTACTCTAATTCTATTAATTCCATCTGCGGCGCCAATGTTAATCTCGTGGTTAACTGTGTAAATTTTACCATCTGTAGACCAAGTACCCTCTTCAGGAATAACGTTTTGGGTGTATGGAATAGAGACCCCATAAGAGATTAGCGGGTCAACAGAAGTATCCATCTCTCTATTGAAATAAACCTTAAACTCATGAGTGCCCACACCAAGCGCGTCAAGTGAAGCATACTCATCTTGAGCATCATAGCCATTAACTAAAACTTTCCAAACTATACCATGTGCTAATTCGTTTGGTACTGTTGCTATCTGCTCAAGATTAAGCAAATTTGGGAAATCCCCATTAGATAACAGATCTTCAACTTTAGTTCTTACTATGTCTGTATCAGAAGAACCTAAATAAGATAAAACAGGAAATGACGTTCCATAATTACTATATGGTGATACATATAAAAGCCAATCATTATTAAATATATTTAGTCCTGCCAACTGCGTTGAATGCGAGGCGCTTGTTATTTCAACTCCTCTTTTAGGGTTACCATTACTGTATTTTGTATTTGTAACATTTGAAT
>CATEMS010000316.1 GCA_949507465.1 Flavobacteriaceae bacterium | reverse complement strand
TTGCATAAGCGTGAGCACCTTCATGTCCTTTAATATCAATAATAGTTTTTGGTGGACCGGCTTTAATCCAATCATAACGCCTAGGGTTTTCTAATTTATAGCCGAGTACTACTATTTTATTTTCAGGTATACTCAATGTAATTGGCTGAAGCATTATTGCATCGTGTTCAAGTACAACAGCTGCTTCATCTGGACCCTCAGCTATTTTTTTCCATATAGCAAAATGGCCTGCCGTACAACACATAGCCTTTTGTCCAGTCTGAGTATTTTCCATTAATCTATATGGTTCTGTTGGTAAGTTCTTAATGCCAATTTGGCCGAACGCCATTTTACCAGTTTGTTTATGGAAACCATTAAAATATTCCCAAGGCAATCCCACATTGTTGCAAGACTCTGCAGCAACTGCAGCATATTGATTAGACAAAGGGGTATCAATTTTTAAAATATGTGCTTTAGTAACCCACATCCGATTTTCCTACTAATTCATTATACATTTCAAAATCAGGTGCAAATACTTCTAACATCTTATCCATAATTTCGCTATCAAATGTTACTTCGTTTTCTCTTACTTTTCTAAAATTTGATTTGTGACTTGGCAGCGGATGTTTTATTTCAATCCTTAAAAAATTCATCAATTCAGTTAATTTATGATTTAAATCTTCGTACAACCAAAAGTTACCAATATATTTATCACCGAGTTTTAAAAAATCGGTCTGTTTAATTGCAGAGTTTGGCTCGCCATGAAAGTATCCATTAGGCGCCCATTGCTTATAATGGTTTAACGTTAAGGTTTTTCCTTGCCCTTTCCATTTACCATAAAAGTAAAAGAAGCTTTTCTGTCTATCAACAGGATCTCTTAAAACAGATATTACCATATAATTTTCTGCTTGCTCTTGAGTGATTAAACCTTCTTTAATTAAATCTTCTATTGTAAAATGATAAAACTTATAGTTGGCAGAATATTTAGCAATCAAATGCGGTGATATAGTTCCTGGTATTCTAGAGTCTTCAACCGGTGTGTATAACGCGTTTGGATCAGGTATATTTTTAATAAAAAATTCTGATAATGATGAACTGCCCGTCTTTGGACTTCTTAAATAAATTAGTTTATATTTGTGTGAGATATACATTACACTCCCTTTCCATAATCAATACTATTAGCATGCCCCGTAGATCCCCATTTATGATCAGCATATACTTTATCAGGCCCATCGTAACGTTTAGCCCCTCCTATATAATATAGAGGAATAAAATAATGTGAAGGCCAAATCGTAAGCATTTCTCTAAATTGAGGAATATGCTGAGCTAAAAACATATTACCCGTGGATCTAAAAGGCTCTCGCGATAATTGCTCAGGTCTTACTTTGTGTAATGTTTCAATAATATGTTTAACAAAAACATTTTCTGGATTAGCAGCCATAATTGGTTGAATAAAATTATGCCTACCTCTTTCGTTTTCATAACAAGAATAAGCATGGTGCTCAGGCGCAGTAAATAACTCATCAGTATTTTCTAAACAAGTCATATCAGCTTCAGGCCAAAAGCCAC
>CATEMS010000315.1 GCA_949507465.1 Flavobacteriaceae bacterium | reverse complement strand
TTCGGCGGTGCTTCCAGGTCTTGGCCAAGTGAGTAATCGTAAATATTGGAAAATACCAATTATATATGCAGGGATTGCAACAGGGGTGTATTTTTATGTGAAAAATGATACAGACTATAATCGGTTTAGAGATGCCTACAAAAGACGACTTGCAGGATACACCGATGATGAGTTTTTTGGTCCAGGCAGCACGCCACTAATTTCAAACAACAGACTAATTGACGCTCAAAAAAGCACCCAAAGAAATAAAAATGTTAGTATTATTGTATCCATTGGGTTTTATTTATTAAACATCATAGATGCAAATGTAGATGCCCATTTAAAGCAGTATGACATAAGTGATGATCTTTCTATAACACCAAAATTAAACACCACTGATATAGCTCGGCCTAGTTATGGTCTCAGCCTTAGATATACATTGAAATGAAAATAGCGTTATTAGGATATGGTAAAATGGGTAAGATTATAGCAAAAATGGCTATGCAAAGAGGACATGAAATTGTTTACAAAAGCAGTGCATCAATGCAAAATGGAAATTTTAAAGAAGCAGAAATTGCCCTAGAATTTTCTACTCCACAGGCCGCCGTAAGCAATATAGAAAAGTGTTTTAAAGCCCAAATACCCGTGGTGTGTGGTACTACAGGATGGTTAGATCAAAAACAAGTCATTGAACAGACTTGCCTGAAGAACAATGGTAGTTTTATATATGCTTCTAACTTTAGTATAGGTGTTCACCTTTTTTTTAATCTAAATCAGTATGTAGCTAAATTAATGAAGCCTTGGAATGAATATCAAGTAGCAATAGAGGAAATTCATCATACTGAAAAAAAAGACGCTCCTAGTGGCACTGCCATAACTCTAGCTCAAGAATTATTACCCTACACAGATAAAAACACATGGGGTCTAAATCTTAGCGCACCAGATACAGTACTCATAAACGCCAGAAGAGAATCTGATGTAAAGGGAACCCATGAGGTTTCCTATACTTCAGAAATAGATACCATTTCCATCAAGCACCAGGCACACAGCAGAGAGGGGTTTGCACTGGGGGCTCTTATTGCCGCAGAATTTATTATAGATAAAAAAGGGGTCTTTAACATGAAAGATGTGTTAGGGATGTAACCATTATGGCAAATTGTGACTAATAAGAAGAAAATATTGTTAAAAAACGAGCAAGCAAAGGCATTGTTTTAAAAGAAAAAAATATAGTATGAGTTTAGTAGAATGGTTAATAGTAGTACTGGGTATACAGGTAGTTCATTTTTTGGGCACTTGGAAATTTTATGTTGCTGCTGGTAAAAAGTCTTGGCATGCAGCAGTGCCTATTTACAATGCCCTTGTGTTATTAAAAATTATAAAACATCCATGGTGGTGGACCCTACTTTTATTTATACCCATTGTTAACCTGATTATGTTTCCGGTTTTATGGGTAGAGTTACTTAACAGATTTGGTAAAACGTCCATCAAAGACACCCTATTGGTTATAGCCTCTGCGGGGTTATATTTGTTTTATATTAATTATACCCAGCAGCTCAAATACCTTACAGACAACGAGCTTAAGAAAACCAATGCACTGGTAGAATGGTTTGGCTCTCTGGCATTTGCTATAGTTGCTGCAACCATTGTGCATACTTATGTCATGCAACCCTTTGTAATCCCTACCTCGTCGCTAGAGAAAACCCTTTTGGTGGGTGATTTTTTGTTTGTAAGTAAATTCCATTTTGGTGCTCGTACCCCTATGACTCCTATTGCAATGCCCATGATGCATGATGTATTTATGGGTACTAAGACTAAATCTTATCTTCCAAAACCACAGATACCAAGTGTAAGAATACCAGGTTTTGAAGCTATTGAACATAATGATATTGTAGTCTTTAACTGGCCCATTGATAATTTTGTGGACATAGGGCCACCTCCCTCTGGCGAAATGTATAAGCCCATAGACAAAAAATCAAATTATGTGAAGCGCTGTGTAGGCCTCCCTGGAGATTCTCTAGAAGTTAGAGATGGTTATGTATATATAAATGGAATACAGAATGAACTTCCAGATCGTGCAAGATTACAGTTCGCTCATCAAATTAAATCAAAGAGTGTACTCGTTAGTATTGACAATCAAAGAAGATTACTGCCTGAACCAAATCAAATATTTGCAGCTAAATTTGATGTGAGTGATATGTACGCTACCGCCTTTGACAAAAAAACAGGTATCTACACCTATACGGCACATCTGACAAAGGAAGCATATCTTGGCATTAAAAACTATCCTGGTATTATTAGTATTGAGAAAAAGACAGCCCAAAAAGGTGTAAAAGATAATAGTGTATTTCCAAACACTGCAGCAAATGATTGGAATACAGATCAATTTGGCCCTATTTACATACCCCAGGCAGGAAAAACTGTCGCTATAACTACAGAAAGTATTGCTTTTTATAAACGCATTATTGAAGTCTATGAAGGTTCTGAAATAGGTATTGATAATACCATCACACAAAATGGAACCACCGTCCTTTTAAACGGAAACCCAATTACTGAATATACCTTTGTTATGGATTACTATTGGATGATGGGAGACAACCGAAATAACTCTCAAGATGCCCGTTCTTGGGGTTATGTACCCATGAATCACGTAATCGGTAAACCTGTTTTTGTTTGGATGAGTTTTAACAACAAAGCAAAAGGATTGTTAAATAAAATACGGTGGGATCGTTTCTTTACCACTGTAAGTGGAAAGGGAGAAACAACCTCTTATTTTATTCCTTTTCTAATAGCTTTGGCTGGGTGGATTGGTTTTCGAAAGTTTCAAAAAAGAAGAAAGAAAGCCTAAATAAAAGTGAAGTATCATATTCTTATTTATCCTTGCTATTTCCCAAGTATTGCAACAATGGTTGCAAGTGCAAAGGCTAAAAAAATAACCCTAGAAATTCACGATAATTACCAAAAACAAACATATAGAAATAGAACCTATATAGCCCACAGCAATGGCAGGTTACTACTTAATATACCTATACAGCATTCCAAAAACGCCTCACGGCAAAAAACAAAAGAGGTAAGTCCAGATAATAATTTTCCTTGGCTTTCAGAACACTGGAAATCAATACAAGTAGCCTACAGAACATCTCCCTATTTTGAGTACTATGAAGATGATTTAGCGCCCCTTTTTAAAAAACCCGTATCCAAACTACAAGACTTTAATATTAGCATATTTAATATCATTAAAGAGCTCATTGGTCTTCAAACGGTTGTTTTAACTTCAAGTGATTATGATAAAAAAACCCAATTGGTAGATATGCGCCATCTAGCAAATTGCAGAAAAGAACCTATTTATAAATTTGATACATACCATCAGGTATTTAAGGCCAACCATGGACATCTAGGAAATTTATCTATTTTAGATTTGTTGTTTAATGAAGGGCCAAATACACTGCAATATCTGCAAAATCAACAACTTAACTTCTAGTTTTTTTAAAGAGCAAAAATAGCAGTAATAGGAAAATGATCTGAGAACGTTTGCTTTAAAGAACTAAATTCTAAAACCTCCAACTCTTTTGATCCAAATATATAGTCAATCCGCATTGGGTAATGATCAAACTTAAAAGTAGTCCCTAAACCGCTTCCCTTTTCAATAAAGGCATCATTCATATTATTTTGAAATTTCCTATACACATATGAAAATGCTGTATTGTTTAAATCTCCTGCCAATATAATAGGATGTTTTGTTTGGTTCATATGAGCTAAGATCATCTCGGTGTGTTCTTGCTGCGTTTTAAAGGCATTTGAGATTCTTTTGAGTAATTTTTGTTTGTCTTGATCTTGCAAAGAATTTACCGAAGGTGTTATCCCTAAAGATTTTAAATGCACATTGTATAGCCTAAGAGTGTCCTCACCTTTCACCAAATCTGCGTAAAGGCTATTGTTATTGGTGTTTTCAAAATCAAAAGCACCAGTATTGATCAAGGGATATTTTGAAAAAATAGCATAACCCAGGCCAATTTTTTTGTTTTTAAAATGAATGTAATGATATGGATAATCAGAGAATTTTTGAGTCGATTTTCTATAATATTCTTGGATAAACAAAACATCTGGTTTTACTTTTTTAAGAGTACTTTCTAACACTTCTGAAATTTCAGCACTGTGAACCTCTCTTTGGTAGGCATTGAACAATCTTACATTGTAGCTCATTACAGAGATGTTATTTTGAGCTAAGGCCACCTCCACATTAGATGGGAACTTATAAAAGGGATTAAAAAAGAAATATGCTGCTATAAGCACCAAGGTAGATACAATAAATTGTTTTTTCAACTTAACTAACCAATATACTCCAAACAAAAAAGTAACCACAAGTAGTGGTGATACAACTAAACTAAGGGAAGATAGATTTGGAAATTGCTTTGGAGAAAGATAGGGTAATATAAAAGAAACCAGTAGTAAAACCACTACGATACTATTGCACCAAAATAATATCTTCTCAAAAAATGATAGCCTTTTCAAAATATGATGTTATTTATCTCCAGCTTTAAACAAAAAATCTTTTTCCTGCTTGGTTAAACTCTCATACCCGCTTTTACCTATTTTGTCTAGGATACGGTCTATTTTTATTTGACGTTCATCTTTAACAATAGTTTCTTTTCGCTTAGTTGATTTGGTGGGCGACCTATGCACTTTTTGAAAAGGGGTGCTTTTTTGTCTTTTAAACAGGTCCATACATGTGGACACTGCTTTCTCAAACCAAAGACCTATATCATTCCCTTTTGCAAGTTGTACAGCATATAAATAGCCAAAAATAGCTCCTCCTATGTGAGAAAGCATACCACCTGGGTTTGTTCCAGAACCTAACCTAAATAAATCTAATAAAAATAATCCCAAGGCGAGTTGCCATAACTTAATGGTCACCAAAAAAAACCGAAAAGAAATATTGGGTGAATACGTTGCAGCAAAGACCATTAGCGCAGATACCGATGCAGATGCTCCTAACAAATATCCTGCCTTGCTCACAAAAACTGGAAATACATTATACCCAACAACAAAAAAAAGACCGCCATATAAAGCTCCCAGTAAATAAATAGTCAGAAAACGCTTCTCACTAAAGAGGTTTAGGACAAATTTCGAAAAGAAACTAAGCCAAATCATGTTAAACAAAATATGCATAAAACCGCCATGTAAAAAACTATAGCTTAAAACAGACCAGGGCTGTTTTAATATCTCTATTGGCTGCTCTGGTAATACAAACCACCGCATTAAATTACTAGTTGGGGTGTTAAATAAAAAAGAGGCAATAAAAAATAATAAAAAAACGATACTATTAATTACAATGAGTTTGTTTGCAATAGTGAGTGTTTTGTATTTATAAAGTAAGTCTTGTCCTTGCATATGCTAATCCCAACGGGTGTAATTTAAATCGTTTTTCTTCCAGTAATAGGCCATAATAAAACCAAATAAAGCACCACCAATGTGGGCCCAATTAGCAATGTTTTGGCCAAACAAAGAAATACCTGTTAAACCAGAAAATAAATCCAATAGTATCAATCCTGGTATAAAATATTTCGCCTTTATAGGAAATGGTAAAAATAGCAACATCAGCCCAGTGTTTGGGAACATAAGCCCGAAGGCGACCAGGATGCCATACAAAGCACCCGATGCTCCAACGGCAGGGGTATTAAACTCAATAAACAATCGCTCTATGGTCTGCAACGGTACTGAATTTAAAAAGGCAGTATTATACTGTCCAGAGCGCATGAGCTCATTAATGTCATTTTGAGGTATTCCATTACTCAATAGCACATCCATAGCACTGTGTACTTGATAATACCCAACCAAAGAATGAATCAAAGCAGCTCCTATACCTGCCGAAAAATAAAAAAATAAAAACTTTTTTTGCCCCCAACGCGCCTCGAGCGGAGATCCAAACATATATAACCCAAACATGTTAAAGAAAATATGCATCAAGCCATTACTGTCGTGCATAAATAAATGGGAAATGGGCTGCCAGATTTGAAAGTCCGGATGTTCGAAATAATACAAAGAGAATAATCGATAAGCAACATCACCAACAAACATAGAGCCTGCATATACAATGACATTGATGATAATTAATATTTTAACGGTATCTGTTATTCTTCCCATGTTATAACCCTTACAAAAGGATGTTATTTAATTATAAAAATTTTTTATCGAAATCATTGGCATCTAAGGTGATTATAACCGCCTGATTGGAGGGAGAAACACTTGGTTGCTTACACATAAACAATTGGTTTACTAAATGCTCTCTTTCCTTACTATTTAAGGAGGCCCCTGTTTTAACAGCCATGCTTTTTGCCATGGAACGTACTAATAAATCATTTTGACTAAATCCTGCATCTGGAACTTCATCCATAAGGTCCTTGAGTAATTGTTCTAATACCTCACGTGTTTGACCTTCCACCAAAGAAGCAGGAATACCCGTTATTGACAGGGTGTCTTCCCCAAATGCCCCAAAAACAAACCCAGTACGTTCAAGTTGTTCTTGAATTTTTTGAAGTGCCTGTACATCTGGAATAGAAAAAGTGAGTTCTAAAGGAAATAACAATTGCTGACTTACTCCTTGATGCACCGTAATGTTCTTTAGTAATTCTTCATATAAAATTCGCTGATGCGCTAGGTGTTGATGTATGACCATCAAACCACTTTTTATGGGGCTGATGATATATTTATTTTGAACCTGAAAGGTAAGCCCGCTAGCTTCATGACTTTGCTTCTCAAAAAGTGACCCCGTTACTTGATCACTCTCAAAGGTAAGGTGTGTTTCATCAGAGATAGAGCCATCGGTAGTGTTGGGACCATGTAACCCAACGTATAGAGCATCCCAGTGGGCGGTATCTTTATCCCTTTTGTAGGGAAAATCTATGTTTTTTTGTTTGGCAGCTTTACTAAAAGGGTTAAAATCTTTATCTACATCAATGGTTGGTGAAACAGGAGTTTTATTGCTGTAGTTATAGGGTGTATCTAAGCTACTTTCTCTATTAAAATCTAACACAGGAGCAATACTAAATTGTCCTAAACTATGCTTTATTGTTGCTCTGATCATGGCATAAAGTGCATGTTCATCATCAAATTTTATTTCAGTTTTAGTAGGATGTATATTGATATCAATAGATTGAGGGTCTACCTCAAGAAAAAGAAAATAACCAGGGTGAAGGGTAGGTTTTATAAGCCCTTCAAAGGCAGCATTTACAGCATGATTGAGGTAAGGACTTTTAATAAAGCGATCATTCACAAAAAAGAATTGTTGCCCCCTGCCCTTTTTTGCAAAATCAGGTTTTATAACAAAGCCATCAATTTTTAACATATCGGTAGTTTCCGCAACGGGCACTAATTTTTCATTTGTTTTGGACCCAAAAATATTTACGATACGTTGTCTAGCATTACTTGAAGGCAAGTTAAAAACTAAATCATCATTGTGGGTCATGGTAAAAGCAATATCTGGGTGAGCAAGTGCTACACGATGAAACTCATCTATAATATGACGGGTTTCTACAGGGTTTGATTTTAAAAAATTACGCCTTGCTGGAATATTAAAAAACAAGTTTTTAACCGCAATGGTACTACCTACTGGAACCACCGCTGGTTGTTGATCTACTATCTTGCTACCTTGAACATTAATCTTTGTACCTATTTGTTGAGCTTTTTGTTTTGTTTGTATAGAAACATGGGCAATGGCAGCAATAGAGGCCAGGGCCTCTCCACGAAACCCTTTGGTATGAAGGTTAAATAAATCTTCAGCAATTTTTATTTTTGATGTAGCATGACGTTCAAAACTCAACAAGGCATCTGCGGGGGTCATTCCTATGCCATTGTCTGTGACTTGAATAAGTGTTTTTCCAGCATCTTTAAGCACCAGGGCGATGTTTGTTGCTGTTGCATCAATGGCGTTCTCTAGCAACTCTTTGACTACAGAGGCAGGTCTTTGGACAACTTCTCCGGCAGCAATTTGATTTGCAACGTGGTCTGGTAATAATTGAATAATATCTGGCATTAGCTAGAGAAAATTGATAGGTCAAAATCAATAATGTATAAGAATACAAAAATCAAAACAGCCATTACAATCCATACTGTTTTATTAAAGGACATGTTAGAGCGGTTACGGTTGTGAACACGGGCATTTTGCCACTGCCCTGCATAGTCATTTTCATTGTAGGTATCTGCATAGGCATCAAACTTTGTGGTTTGTTTTGTAGACTCCACTCCTTGTTTTCCTTGATAGTAACGTGGTGTGTAATTAAAGCGGTTATTAGACTTTAATTTTTTTATAATAGTGAATTTTATTGGACCCATATATACAAGCAATTACATCAAAGATACCTAAAAAATGAGTTTTGTTGTAGGCCAGAAGCTGACAATTTTTTAATACTAAAATTTAACCATACACGGCTAAGGGTATACTTATTTTGTTTGAATAATGCCTGGGGTTTTACAAAAAAGATGGTTAAAAGGTAGCCTCTTTACGCAGTTGAGCCATTTTGATTGCTGCAATAGCAGCCTCTACTCCTTTATTTCCGTGCGCGCCACCGCTTCTATCGATGGCTTGTTGCATGGTGTGGTCTGTTAAAACACAAAATATAACTGGTATATCCCCATTAACATTTAAGTCTTTAATGCCTTGAGAAACCCCTTGACAAACAAAATCAAAATGCTTTGTTTGTCCCTCTACAACACTACCTATGGCTATAACTGCATCTAGCATATCATAACTTTGTTTCATTTTTTTACATCCATATATGAGCTCAAAGCTTCCTGGGACGTCCCACCGAACAATATTCTCTTTGATGCCTCCACAATCTAATATGGTATCAAAGGCACCTTGAAACATTCCGTTTGTTACCTCAGGATTCCAATTAGAAACAACAATCCCAAACCGAAAATTTTTCGCATTTGGGATTGACGCTTTATTGTAAAGGGATAGATTTGTATTTTTTGTTGCCATAAAATATAATCATCAAGGTGAATTGATTATTGCATTTGTTCTGCCTTGCTTAAATAAGCTTTAGCTTTTACAGCCTCTGTAGCTTTAGGATACATCTGTGTAATTTTGGTAAAATGAGTAACTGCTTTTTGGGCATTTCCTGTTTGTAAAGCAATGATACCCGCTTTTAATAAAAAACGTGGTCTAGTAAACTCATTGTCTTGCATATCTGCAGCACTTTGGTAATACTCCAAGGCTTTATCTAATTGGTTTAACTCAACAAAGGCATCTGCTATGGCACCTTTTGCAGTAGGACCTAACATAGCATCGTTACTACTAAATGCATCTAAATAAGAGATTGCATTTTTATAGTCATTAAGATTTAAATAGGCGACTCCTGCAAAATAGTTAGAAACATTTGCGGCTTTTGTTCCGCTGTAGTTGTCTATGATATCTAAAAAACCATACTTGCTATTTCCTCCATTAAGAGCTAGGTTATACAAAGAGTCACTTGCTGTTGTTGCATTGAGTGCTTGGTCAAAGTACTCTTGTGCCTGGAACATCTCACTCATGGCTTCTTTTTCTTTAGGCTCTTGTATCATATTAACAAAGCCTAGATAAGCTAAAACAATAACAGCTATGGCACCCACAGCTATTAGAATTATGTTTTGGTTTTTCTCTACCCACTGCTCAGTTTTATTAGCAGTTTCATCTAAGGTATTAAACACCTCAGCTGTAGTACTTTCTCCTTCTAAAAGCTCAGAATCATTTACCTTTTCTGATTTTGATTTTATTTTTCCGCCTCGTTTTTTGTACGTTGCCATAGATTGCTATTTTGTGTTCCGCAAAAATAAAATTTTTATCAGAATATAAAAGCTAAAAGATTTGTTATTTTTCAATATTTTGCAGAGAGAAAAATAAGTTCAAAATAGATAGCTA
>CATEMS010000314.1 GCA_949507465.1 Flavobacteriaceae bacterium | reverse complement strand
CTGCAGAGGGGTCATCTGGATTTTTGTCTGGATGGTAGGCTATTGCTTTTTTTCGGTACGCCTTTTTTATCTGACTTGCAGATGCACTTTTATCTATTCCTAGTATGTTGTAAAAATCGTCTTTCATGGTGTTTCTTTTTCTGAAAAAATAATCCAGAGATATTAGCTGCTTTTATTGTCCTATCACCACCTTTGGGTACCGTATAATTTTACCACCCAAGGTGTATCCTTTTTCTAAAACATCAATGATTTTTCCTTTCATATCATCTGTAGGTGATGGTATTTGTGTTACGGCTTCGTGGTTGTCTGCATTGAAAACATCTCCAGCAGAAGTTTGAGAAACATCTAACCCTTTTTGCTTTAAATTTTCTTTTAACTTATTGCTAATTAGCATCATACCCTGAACATGCACATCCTCTTGATCCTCACTGAATTCCTTTAGCGCTCTGTCAAAATCATCCAAAACGGGTAGAACTGCTTTTACCATATCTTCTCCTGCAGTCTTGAAAAGATCTATACGCTCTCTGGCAGTTCTTTTCTTATAATTTTCAAACTCAGCAAATAAGCGCAGGTATTTGTCTTTTTCATTTTGCAAATCTTCGCTTAATTTTTCTTCAGTGGTTTTTTCATCTTCATTAACCACCTGAGCATCTAAAGATGTTTCTGGTGAGCTGGTATTTTCAGATACTTCTTCTACTTGAGATTTTTCTTTTTTATTTTTTGTACTCATGGGTAATTTGTTTGTTTATAACTCGAGGTGCAAAAGTACTGCCATTTATTTAAAAATGTCAAAATGTCACAAGTAAAATTTAGCACCATTTTAAGAAAAGCTAATACCTGAAAGTATAGTTTTGTATTATAATTTAAAAAAAAAGAAATGAAAAGATTAAGTTTTAGTAGTATGGTTATCATGCTTATTGCCCTGGGTTTAAGTTCATGTAATGATACGGTCAAAGAAAGTAAAACAAGTGAACCAAAACAAACACTTGCACCAACACAAAAAGCCATTGCGTTTAACATTAAAAAAGAGGTGTCTACCATTGATTGGCTAGGTAGTAAGCCCCTTGGCACGCACACTGGTACCATTGATATTACAAAAGGTACTTTTTATCTTCAAGAAGCAACCATAGAAAGTGGTAAATTTTTGATAGACATGAATAGCATTACTGTTACTGATCTTGATCAAAATAGTGGTAAGGAAAGTTTAGAATCCCACTTAAAGGGCACGGTTGAGGGTAAAGAAGGTGATTTTTTTAATGTGCAAAAATATCCTACAGCAACCTTTGAAGTAACCGGTGTAACAGAGGTAGAGGGAACAAAAATGATGAGTGGAAATCTTACCATGCTTTCTATTTCTCAGAATATTTCCTTTCCAGTACAAATTACCAATCAAGACAATATGGTGCAAGTAAAGAGTGAGCCCTTTACCATAGACAGAACAAAATGGGGAATTAATTTTGGTTCAAAATCTATATTTGACAACCTAGGAGACAAATTTATTAATGATGATATACAAATCACCATAGATGTAACAGCTATGATGTAAATTAATAATTTACTATATTTGGAAAGCCCCTGTTGGGGCTTTTTTTATTTGCAATGGCACCTTATTTTTTAAGTAGGTAATTTAGCGCCTGCCCCAGGGTTGGGTACTTAAATTTAAAACCCGTTTTTTCTAATTTTAAAACGCTTACTTGCTGTCCCTCTAGGGCTAAAGAAGACATTGACCCTAAAAATAATCTCAGCAAAAATCCAGGAACATTCGGTGCCCACATAGGGATTTTATAATAGCTTGCTACAAGGTCTGTAAATTTTTTGTTTGTTATAGCCACAGGAGCTACAGCGTTATAAACACCCCTTAGGTTTTTGGTAATGGCATGGTTGTATATCGCAACAACGTCATCTATATGAATCCAAGAAATCCATTGTGCACCATCACCAACAATAGAGGGAATACCCATTTTTATGGGCTGAATCATTCTTGGAAATGCCCCCTGCGAAGCATCAAATACAAGACCTGTACGGATTTTAGCCACCTCAATACCAAGGTCAAAAAATTGATCTGCAGATGCTTCCCAAGCTACTACTACCTGGCCAAGAAAATTTGCTGCAACGTCTTTAGAGAGTTCTGTGTAAACAGTATTTTTCGAATTGGGATAAATACTGATACCACTAGCTGAGATAAAACTAGTGACTTTATGATCCAATATTTTTAATGATTTGTAAAGTAAGTTTGTTGTTTGTACCCTGCTGGAGATGATCATTTCTTTATATGCTGTAGTCCACCTCTTTGCTATGGTGGCACCCACTAAATTAACAACACAAGAAACATCTTTAAAAGCATGTAAATCTATATCATGATTGGTTGGATTCCAATAAAAGCCTTTGTGATTGGGTGTGGTAATGATTTTCTCTTTACGAGTTGTCAGAAAATGGACGGTGTGCCCTTGGTCTAATAATTGTGAGGTGAGTGCTGTTCCGATGAGTCCTGTAGCACCTGTAATTAAAATCGTCATTTTCTTTTTTTAACGAAGATACCTATACCTGTAAAAAAGCCAAATACCTTAACGTAAGATTATGACCACATCAATAGAGAAGATAATTCAGGTAAGTGATATTTTGGTGGCCCGTAACATGTACTGCGTGAATGTTACGCATAATTTTTAGTT
>CATEMS010000313.1 GCA_949507465.1 Flavobacteriaceae bacterium | reverse complement strand
GTACAACAAGCAGTAGAGAAGTTCTTTGGTAAAGCGCCAAACAAAGGAGTAAATCCAGATGAGGTAGTAGCCGTAGGTGCTGCTATTCAGGGAGGTGTGTTGACTGGAGATGTAAAAGATGTCTTACTATTGGATGTAACACCATTATCACTTGGTATTGAAACCATGGGAAGTGTAATGACAAAACTTATCGATGCCAATACCACCATTCCTACAAAGAAGAGTCAAATATTCTCAACGGCTGCAGATAACCAGCCCTCTGTAGAAATTCATGTACTGCAAGGAGAGCGCCCAATGGCAAATGACAACAAGACAATTGGTCGTTTTCATTTAAGTGATATCCCACCGGCAAAGCGTGGGGTTCCTCAAATTGAAGTAACCTTTGATATTGATGCCAACGGTATAATCAAGGTAAGTGCCGAAGATAAAGCTACCAACAAAAAGCAAGATATCAGAATTGAAGCTTCTTCTGGCTTAACTGAAGAGGAAATTCAAAAAATGAAGCAAGAGGCTGAGGCCAATGCAGATGCAGATAAGATTGCCAAAGAAACAGCTGATAAAATCAATGAAGCTGATGGTATGATTTTCCAGACAGAGAAGCAATTAACAGAATTTGGTGATAAATTATCTGATGATAAGAAAAAGCCAATTCAGGATGCTTTAGAGGAGCTTAAAAAAGCCTATGAAACAAAAGATCTAGAAACAATCCAACCAGCGCTTGATAAAATCAATGAAGCTTGGAAAGTTGCTAGCGAAGAAATGTACAAAGCACAGGCAGATGCACAAGCAGGGGCAGAGCAACCAGCAGGTTCGGCTGCAGATTCTGCATCAGATGACCAAAGTGCAGATGTTGAAGATGTAGACTTTGAGGAAGTAAAATAATACCACTCAACAGATTATATTTATATATCCCGCAGCGAAATAACGCTGCGGGATTTTTTTATGGAAATCTACCATTAGTAATTAGTAAAAACTTAAGGGCTTAACTTGAAGCAATATCTAGTATTGATGGCCCATGAACTTCATGGATTCCATCAAAAACCTTTACGGTTAATCTTGGACCAAATAGGGCAGTTGCTTTGTTTGTTTCCTGAGTCTTTCTGTGTATGGTTATATACGGATCTTTATCTCCGTAGATATAGGTTGTTTGTGTATTGCTATTTAAATAACTAAAATCTTTTGGAGTTAATTCTTTAGGGATACCGCCACTGTGCAAAATAAGTTTTTTACAAGAAATTTTTCTAGAGGCCAACCATCGTGTTGCAATTGATACACCCTGCGAGTATCCTAAAACAATAAAATTTGTATTTGGGTCTATATTTTCTTGAGCAACTACCTGGTCAATATATCTTAATACATTACTAGTTTCTAATAGGGTATTTTCTTTGGTAAGCCAGCAGGCACCTACATGTTTGTAGTTTTCACCTAGATAAAATTTTGAGGGTGCTTGAGGGCAGATAATATAATTCTCGCTAGGATTTAAAATTTCAAAATGCCTTAGAAAGTATCGACTCAAAAACCCCAACCCATGAAAAACAAGCCATACATTTTTGGTCGTATTGCTGTAAGTATTTAATGTTTGGTAGGTATTTGTGGTTGTGTAAGAAACTTGTTTTTCTAATCCCATTTTTTAAAGTCTGTTTTGTAACTTTACAAATGTAAGACAAGCACATGAAATTATCTAAAAATGAAATTTTAGCAAGCTGCGCAAAAATGTGTAAAAACACATTAATGGAAACCTTAGACATCGAATTTATTGATGTTACTGATGATACCGTTACTGCAAAAATGCCAGTAAATTCAAGAGTACACCAGCCAGATGGAGTGTTGCACGGAGGGGCTTCTGTTGCCTTGGCAGAAAGTGTTGGTAGTGCTGGCGCTTATATTTTTCTTCAAAAAAAAAATGTGAGCATACGTGGTATTGAAATTGCAGCCAATCATATAAAAAGCATTCGAGATGGCTATGTATATGCCCATGCAACGATACTTCACAAAGGAAGAACTACACAGTTATGGCAAATTAGAATTGAGAATCAGAACAAAGAATTAATCTCTTTAGTCAAATTAACTACCTTAACCTTGGGTACGTAATTGATGGATTTTACAGCCCTGCTTCAAAAAATTAATACACACTGGAATCAACAGCTTCCCTTTGTGTTGTATTGTAATCCAAATCAAACCAAAGTCAATGGATTATTACAACACAATGCTAACTATTACAGTGCTAAAGAATTTGTCAACAAAGGTTTTGTTTTAGCACCTTTTGATACTGATCAAAGATGGTTTTGTATTCCTGAAGCGTTTTCAGAAAAAATAACACTTGAGGCTTCCCTCTCTGATCATCAAGACTCATTTATTCCTACCTGCCAAGAATTTCCCTCAGACAAAGAAAAACATCTTAGGTATGTTTCTCAAATTCTAAATACCATACAAAACAAAACAGTTAAAAAAGTAGTTGCTACCAGAAAAAAGGAAATACCCCTTGCTGCCTTTGATCTAAGTAAATTAATTAAACGCATTATTGCTCAAGATATTTCTGCCTTTAGGTACCTATGGTTTCATCCATCAACAGGTATTTGGTGTGGCGTCTCACCTGAGGTTTTACTAAGGAGTGATAAAGCTCACTTTTCAACAATGGCATTGGCAGGAACACAGAGAGTTACTCAAAACACCAGCCCTACTTGGGGTCCAAAAGAAACCCTTGAGCAACAATTAGTTACCCAAGCAATTACAACAAATCTCAAGAAAATTACAACTGCATTGCAGGTATCTTCTCCAATGACCCAAAAAGCTGGATCTTTGTACCATATAAAAACTCAAATCAGCGGCGTTTTTGATCACAAGCAAACAACCCTTTCCCAAATAGTCTCTGCATTACACCCAACACCGGCTGTTTGTGGATCTCCTAAGGACACAGCATTTGCAATTATACAAAAGCTTGAAGGCTATGATCGTGAATTTTATACAGGATTTCTTGGACCCATAGACCCACAAAGTAATACCTCTCAACTGTATGTTAACTTGCGCTGTATGAAAATAGACCCCCAAATGGCAACTCTTTATGTTGGTGGCGGTATTACCCTAGATTCTACACCAGAGCTAGAGTGGCAAGAAACTAAAAATAAAATGACTACTATGTTATCAGTACTTGCCCCAATGTTGCCATAATTATATTGGTATCACTATCTTTGCGCAGATGCAATTCTCTAGTAAAAAACTCTCTCAAACCGTCATAAAACTCTGCTTAGACAAAGGGATAGACCACATTGTTATTTCTCCAGGATCAAGAAATGCAGCCCTTACTATTGGTTTTACTGGTAATGCTTCTTTCACAAATTTTTCAATTGTAGACGAGCGGTGCGCCGCATTTTTTGCATTAGGGATTGCCCAACAGTTAAAGCGTCCTGTTGCACTGGTGTGTACCTCAGGATCTGCACTGCTTAATTATTACCCAGCAATCGCTGAGGCCTATTACAGTGACGTGCCTTTAGTAGTGCTATCTGCAGACCGCCCAGCTCATTTACTTGAAATTGGTGATGGCCAAACCATCAAACAAGAAAATGTATATGCCAATCATATCTTGTACAGCGGTGCATGTAAAGAGGGAGATGATTTCCAACAGTACAATGAGAGTCAAATTCATACTGCCTTATCAATAGCCATTACTCAAAGTGGTCCTGTACATCTTAATTTGCCTTTTTCTGAGCCTTTGTATGAAATTGTAGCTTCTCCATCAGTTTCTCCAACACAGTACCCCATTGTTATTGAAAAGCCTTCAGAGATCCAGGGTTTTATTTCTGAAATTGCAACACATTGGAATACATCTTCAAAAAAAATGATACTAACTGGTGTGCTCTCACCAAATAGTTTGGATACAAGTATAATCAGTCAACTAGCAGAAGATACGAGTCTAGTTGTACTAACAGAGACTACTTCTAATCTACACCATCCAAATTTTTTTCCAGCCATAGATCAGTTAATAGCCCCACTAGACCATAAAGATTTTGAAGCCCTACAACCCGAGGTTTTAATCACATTTGGAGGCATGGTAGTGTCAAAAAAAGTAAAAAAATTTTTAAGGGATTATCCACCAAAGGTTCATTATCACATTGATGCAAAAAAAGCATTTGACACTTATTTTTGTTTGACAGGCCATGTTGTGTGTTCTCCAAATTATTTTTTCAAAGATTTTGTTCCGCTTTGTAAAAAAGCAAATAGTAATTACCAACAATATTGGCTTAATATCAAACACTCAAGATTACAAAAACACGCCCTGTATATTAAAGAAATTCCGTATTCAGACTTTTTAGTTTTTTCATACCTCTTTAAACACTTACCCGATGCCTTACAGTTACAATTGAGCAATAGTACCACCATTCGATACGCACAACTATTTGAGATGAACACTTCACATCCAGTATATTGCAATAGAGGTACCAGTGGTATAGACGGCAGTACTTCAACAGCCATTGGAGCGGCATATGTGCATAAGTTACCAACGATATTTATAACGGGTGATTTGAGTTTTTTTTATGACAACAATGCACTTTGGAACCACTATATCCCGAGTAATTTTAAAATTATTGTCATTAACAATAGTGGAGGAGGAATTTTTAGGATTCTTCCTGACGCAAAGCAGGTTACTTCATTTGATACCTTTTTTGAAACCAAACATCAATTGACTGCAAAACAATTAAGTGAAATGCACGCTATAGGTTACCAAAGCGCAACAAATATGTCTTCTTTAAAGGCACAGTTTACATCTTTTATTGAAAACTCTGACAGCCCACAAATTTTAGAGATTTTCACACCCTCTATAATAAACGATGATGTTTTATTATCTTATTTTGACTTTATAAAATAAAGTTATTGCCCATTTTTTAGGCCTACAAGTAACTACTTTATTAAACTACTAATTATATTTTTGATAGATGAAAAGTGTACCTTTGCCCTATGATAAAAATAGGAGAACATAACACATTAGAAATTTTAAGGGAGACAGATCCTGGGTTGTATTTAGGTGATACCCAAGAAAATGTAGTTTTACTTCCACATAGGTATAAACCTGAAAATTTCAACATTGGTGATATGCTAGAGGTGTTTGTGTATCTAGATTATGATGAACGTCCCGTAGCTACAACCTTAACTCCCCACGTACTTTTAAATGACTTTGGATATTTGCATTGTAGTGATGTAAATGAGTTTGGTGCCTTTATGGATTGGGGTGTACAAAAGCAATTATTTGTTCCTTTTAAAGAACAGGCAAGACCAATGAAAGTAGGCAATTGGTATATTGTTTATATGTACATGGACATGCAAACCAATAGGTTGGTAGGTTCAAGTAAGACCAATAAATACTTAAACAATGATACTGTAACGCTTAAAAAATTTGATCAGGTTTCCATCATGGTCACACACATTACAGACCTTGGCGCAAATGTTATCATAAATGGCACACACAAAGGTCTTATTTTTATCAATGATATTTTTGAGGACATACGCACTGGTGATACCATGAAAGCCTATATAAAAAGGGTAAGAGAAGATAATAAAATAGACGTGGTATTGCAATCTCCAGGCTACAGGAGCATAGAGCCTAATGCCAATTTTATTTTAGAAGAACTAAAGGCAGCTGGGGGTTTTATGTCTTTACACGATAAGTCTGACCCACAGGATATAAAAAATGAGTTAGGAATGAGTAAAAAGAGCTTTAAAAAGGCAATTGGGACTCTTTACAAAGACAAGCAAATACAAATCAAGCAAGATGGTATTTCGCTAATAGATTAAATGATCTAAATACCATCAATTACCATAATAGATACCCGTATTTACCCTAAAAGGGTTTGCCCTGTAATAGGGTCTTTGGTATCTGTTTTGTAGAAAGGGAACTCCTTGCTCTTTATATACATCATTACGGACTCTGGTTTGGCCGTCTCTAAATTCAAAACTTGTGTCAACTCCGTTTGCTTGAATAGAAAAACCAAATTGTTTTTCCCTTAGCCTAGTGGTATCAAATTGAGAGTTATTATAAGGGGTAGTGTTACTTGCCATAGCTTTGGCAATATCTACAGCTTGCCAATAGTTAGTTGTATTTATGGCATTTGTGTTTAACGTGTTTTGATAACTTGGAGCCTCCCCAAGGGTAAAAGAACTCTTGACTCTACCTGGTGTTTGCTCTAAAACAAATGCTATACCAGCAGGAGATATCAACGATCTAGCATCAATGGTATAATAGCGTGTTTCAAAATCATTTTGAGAATAGCATGTTCCCATACAAAAAACTACCATAACAATTGTAAATAGGTTTTTCATAATTTGAAATTAAAGCATATTGGTTAACATTGCTAATTGTTATATTTGAGCTAAAATACAAATCACTTATGACACCCAATTGGAAAACCGTAAAAGAATACTCAGATATTACTTATAAAAAATCTGATAACGTTGCCCGTATTGCATTTAACAGACCAGAGGTTAGAAATGCTTTTAGACCCAAAACCACCTCTGAATTACTTGATGCCCTTTTTGATGCACAGGAAGACACTAGTATTGGTGTAGTGTTGTTGTCTGCAGAAGGTCCCTCAAGTAAAGACGGAGTTTGGAGTTTTTGTAGTGGTGGAGATCAAAAGGCCAGGGGAGCCCAAGGATATGTTGGCGATGATGGGTATCATAGATTAAATATTTTGGATGCCCAGCGCATGATTCGTTTTATGCCTAAAGCTGTTATTTGTGTCGTTCCTGGTTGGGCCGTTGGTGGAGGGCATTCCCTGCATGTTGTGTGTGATATGACCTTGGCAAGTAAAGAGCATGCCATTTTCAAACAAACAGATGCTGATGTCACAAGTTTTGATGGCGGATATGGTAGTGCTTATCTTGCTAAGATGGTGGGTCAAAAAAGAGCAAGAGAGATATTCTTTTTGGGTAGAAATTATTCAGCACAACAGGCTTATGAAATGGGTATGGTAAATGCTGTGGTACCCCATGATCAACTTGAACAAACTGCCTTTGATTGGGCTCAAGAAATTTTGGGTAAATCTCCTACATCAATTAAAATGCTAAAATTTGCTATGAATTTGACAGACGACGGCATGGTAGGTCAGCAAGTATTTGCTGGAGAGGCAACACGTCTAGCTTATATGACACAAGAAGCCAAAGAAGGAAGAGATGCCTTCCTAGAAAAACGTGCTCCCAATTTCGAAAAAAAATGGTTACCCTAATTTTTATTTGAAATTATTCAATGGAGTTTATAAGAAAACATATTGAGCAGATCTCAATGATTACAGACTCAGATTGGGAGTACTTTTCTTCCAAACTAGTACGTAGAGTTTTTAAAAAACATACTATTTTTTTAAAATGCGGAGCGGTAGAAAACCACATTTCTTTCATAGATAAAGGGGTGGTTAGACTTTATATCCCCAAAGAGCTCAAAGAAAAAGAAGTGACTTTTGGTTTTAGTTTTAAAAACCAATTTATAAGCGCCTATGATTCTTTTTTAACAAGAAGGGCCTCTCTCTATGAGCTTGAAACACTCTCTGATACCCGTATGTATAGTATTTCTCACGCAGATTTACAACTGGTCTACAAACACACACAATTTGGTAATTTAATAGGAAGATTAACTGCAGAGCGTTTATTTTTATTGAAATCTAAGAGAGAACAATCGTTATTAAATTTAACCGCACAGGAGCATTATATTTCTTTATTTAAACAACGGCCAGAGCTTTTAAGCATCATCCCTCTTAAGTATATAAGTTCTTACATTGGCGTCACACCTCAAGCTTTGAGCCGAATAAGAAAGCGTATTAATTGATTTAGGTTCATTGTTTGAGCGTTTTTTTTGTTTTATCTTTAGGATATAAATTAATCTATGATTATACTGCTTTTTATCATCGTGCTGTGGTACGGCGGACTGTTTTTTCAAACATTTTTTCTTCACAGATATGCTGCCCATCAAACCTATACCATGTCTAAAACCGTTGAGCG
>CATEMS010000312.1 GCA_949507465.1 Flavobacteriaceae bacterium | reverse complement strand
TCATTCACAAGTCCAAAAACAATATGTATTTTTTTGTGAGTTGTTGCTAGCAACTGTTTCATGGTGAAAAGCAAACCTTCTTTGTTATGTGCTGTATCACATATTAGTGTGGGTAGGGTTTGTAATACTTGCCATCTACCCAATAATCCTGTATTGGAAACCACAGCTCCAATACCCCTTTTAATATGAGTTTGTGTAACTTTATATCCCTTTGTAGTTAAAACCTTCAAAGCGGCCAGTGCGGTTCGTTGATTGCTTAATTGATAATTTCCTTTTAAATCACAATCCACCAAGGCAATCTCTTGCTTTTGTGCAAATGTAATGGGAGCACGTTTTTGAGCAGCCATTTGCAAGAAAATCTTACTTGTATCTGGATGTAACTCCCCAATTACCAAGGGAGTTTTAGATTTAATAATACCTGCCTTTTCTTTTGCAATTGCCCCTAGAGTGGTTCCCAAAAACTGGGTATGATCTAGTCCGATGTTGGTAATCACACTTACCTGTGGTCTTAATATATTGGTACTGTCTAGCCTGCCCCCAAGACCCACTTCAATAATTGCAATATCTACCTGGTTTTGGGCAAAATAATCAAAGGCCAACCCAACTGTCATCTCAAAAAAAGACAAGTTATTATTATTAAAAAAGGTTTGATGTTTTTCAATAAAACCAGACACACTTCTCTTTGGAATCATCCTCCCATTTATTTTTATTCGCTCTCTAAAATCTTTTAAATGTGGAGAAGTATAGAGGCCAACTTTGTATCCTGCCTCCTGTAACACAGAGGCCATCATATGGCTAGTTGATCCTTTACCATTGGTTCCAGCGACATGAATAGATTTAAATCTATCATGGGGATTATCAAGATAATCTGCTAGTAACAAGGTTTTACCCAGATCTATTTTATAACCAACCATGCCCGTATTTTGGTACATGGGAAGCTGTTTAAAAAGCCAATTTGTTGCCTCTAGATAGGTAATAACTTATTTTTTTATGAGTTTTTTTGTAGTGCGAATTCCAGCTATATCAAGCCCAAGGTAATAAAGCCCACTTGGAAGTGAAGATACCTCTAGGCTTGCTTTTTGTAATGAAGTTGGAAGTGTTGTATGCTTCATTTTCCTGCCAAGAGCATCATAAATAGTTACTTCTATTTCCTTTGATTGTTGTGCAAAAGAAATAAGGACAGTATCCTGTGCTGGATTGGGAAATAATGCTACTGCATATTGCAAATTTTGATTATCTGGCCCTAAAATATTTTCTGCAATATTTATTTTATAACTTGATCTTCCATAGGTTGCAGCATATAGATATTCACTTCCTTGATGAATGTGCAAATCTGTGACTGGTACAGAAGGTAGATTTACAGCCAACACATTCCAGGATTCTCCTTGATCTAAGGAAGCAACCACACCAACATCTGTAGCTACAAATAAATTGCCATAACTGTCTTTAACAATATCATTGATTGGAATATCTGGAATATTTCCTGTTATGTCCTCCCAGGTAGCTCCGCTATTTTGGCTTTTAAAAACGTGCCCTGAATTTTCTCCAAAACGATACCCAGAGAAGGTTGCATACACGGTATTCACATCATCTGGATCGGCAAGAACACTTGTTACCCATCTATTGGGTAGGGTGCTAGAAACATTAGACCAAATAGTGCCTCCATTGTCGGTGGTCCACAGATTGCCATCATCTGTACCTACAAAAATAACATCACTATTTAAAGCAGAAACACTAATGCTGATAATAGTGCCAAATGTCAAGTTGCCCTGATATGGGCCCTGGGTCAAATCTGGGCTTATTGCAGACCAATTTCCAGCTGCATTTGTTGTTTTATACAAGCGATTTGCACCATAAAACAAGGTTTGAGAATCTGCAGGGTCAAAGGCGATGGGAGTGTCCCAGTTTTTTCTATCACTGTTAGAAATACCACTCATGGCACTAAAAAAAGAGGTGCCATCATTTGTAGACTTCCCCAAATTACCACGTTGTGATAAGGCATAAATAACGTTGGTGTTTTCTGGGTCTACTAGTGGCTGAAAACCATCACCGCCAAATATAGCACTCCAATTATCTGTCTCTCCAGTGGTGGTACGTATGGTATTATTGTCTTGGGACCCAGCATATATCTTTGAAGGGTCCTGGGCATCTACATGAAATCTGTAGAGCTGTGTTATGGGAAGAGTGTTGTACTTTAAAGAGGTGTTTCCTCCATTTTGGGTCTCATACAAACCTCCATCGTTACCCAGCAATATGTTTTGTGGATTGGTTGGAGAGAAAGCCATGGCATGCTGATCTACATGTACATTAGAAAATGAATTATTCCAACTCTGTCCTCCGTCTGTAGATTTTTGCACCCTAAAATCTACATTATATATAATATCTTCATTAGTTGGATCTATATAAATACCTCTAAACCACCAATGAAATCCTACATTTGTTAATTGGCTTGAATTACGAGTTTCCCAAGATTCTCCTCCATCAGCAGATCGGTAAACACCTTGAATGTTTCCAACTGCATCAGCATACCTTGCATATAAAACAGATGGATTGGACTCAGAAATAGAAATAGAAATACGCCCTTTTTGATCACCTTCAGATGGTAGACCGTTAGTCATCTGTGTCCAGGTTAAACCACCATTGGTAGATTTATAGAGTCCAGACTCCTCACCGCCATAAATTCTGTTATTTGGAGTTCGTTCTCTTTGCCAGGCTGCCGCATAAACAATAGCTGCATTGGTAGGGTGCATGGCCATATCTATGATACCTGTTTTGTCACTTATAAACAAAACTTGCTCCCATGAATCACCACCGTCAGTTGTTTTATAAACACCTCTGTTGGGGTCGTTTTTAAACAAAGGCCCCATGGCACCAACAAATATGGTATTATCATCATTAGGGTCTATGAGCACTTTTCCTATGCTGCCCACACCTGGTAAACCTCTAGACTCCCAAGACATTCCGCCATCTGTTGAACGGTAAACACCATCACCGTCATAGGCCAAAGAACCTCCTCCAGCGTTTACCTCTCCAGTACCCACCCAAATAGTATTTGGATTGTTTTTTGAAAGCTGCATGTCTCCAATGGAAAGTGTTTCTTGGTCATCAAATATAGGATTGAAGGTATTCCCTCCATCAATGGATTTGAAAATACCACCAGAGGCAGTACCCACATAATAAGTATTGGCGTTGTTTAAAGGGATTTCTAGATCTGTAATTCTACCACCTGTGTTCAAAGGGCCAACAAATTCCCAAACTTGCTCAGACGCCTTATGCTCAGAAGTATTTTTTTTCTTCCATTGCACTGCTTTGGCATAAGCGCTTGTGTTTATTTCTCCGCTAGGATAAGCCCGACTCATAAACATAAAATCATGTGGAGAACTTTTATCAGATGTAACAATAGGAATATTGTTGTGATCTTTACAAGAGAAAAACAATAGTGCAATAGCACCAATTAACAACTTTTTCAATGGGTTAAATTTTAAAGTTAAAGATACCTAAAAGTCTCTAGTTTTTTAGAGAAAAAGAACACGCAAAATTCAAACTATTTTTAAAGGAGATAACAAGTAATATAAATCTTAATGAAAGGGGAAATGTTAAAATTTTATGCATTTTATCGAATAATTACGCACTATATCGGTTTAATGTATAAATTTAAGTATATTTAAGTCCCTAAAACAACCAAATGATAATATGAACTGCCTACGCAGTTGCGAGCATCTTTATATAAAAGTGAAACATAAAGTAAGAGATTTGAAAACATATCTCCGCTAAAAAGAAACACAAAAAAAAGATACAGCCAATTAGATTTTTTTGTTTTCATTGAATGTAAAAAAGAGCATTTCCACGAATGCTCTTTTTTTTTACTCTTAATATTAAAACAATCACCCCTACATTGGTGAGCTACCACCAGTGATAAGGATAAAAGCTATTGAGCCAGCAGCAAAACCTATAAAGGCCAGCCAAGTAATTTTTTTGAGGTACCAGATAAAATCGATACGCTCCATGCCCATTGCAGCAACACCTGCTGCGGATCCAATGATAAGCATACTTCCACCAGTACCAGCAGAGAATGCTATAAAATGCCAAAGCAAACTATCTGTCTCTGCAGTATACATACCCATAGAAGCTGCTACCAGTGGTACATTATCTATAATGGCAGAGAGCACCCCTAATAACATTACTACAATATCTTGAGAAGGTATTGTACTATTTAACACCTCAGCTAAATAACGAAGGGTTCCTACCGGGTCACCATTTTCTGCAATGCCATACACCAAACTCTCTAGTCCTGCTACGGCCATTAAAATTCCTAAGAAAAACAATATACTTGAAATTTCAATACGCGATAGCGCCTTGTGGGCAGAGTAAAGGTGACGTCTTTCTTTACTGAAATCTTCTTCTGGATGGATATACTCTGATACTAGCCACACAACACCCAATGCCAACATCATCCCTATGTAGGGAGGTAAATGAGTTAAGGTTTTAAAAATAGGGACAGATACAATCATACCAAGACCAAGAAATAGCATCTTCTTACTACTTAAAAGTCTTTCATTGGGTATCCCTTGATCATCAATTACTTGAATCTCACCCCTGAAGGCTGGTAGAAAAGAAGCAATAAAAAACGGCACTACAAAACAAATTATAGAAGGTATCACCACATACTCTATAAGCCCCAAAGCAGTTACATTTTTTGCAATCCATAACATGGTTGTTGTAACATCACCAATTGGAGACCATGCGCCCCCCGCATTGGCAGCAATGACGACCATAGAAGCAAACCAAAGGCGCTCTTCGCGCTGAATAATTAATTTACGCAGCAGGGTAACAAGAACAATTGTAGCGGTGAGGTTATCTATTATGGCAGAAAGAATAAATGCTAAAATCCCGATAATCCATAACAACCTTTTTTTACTTTTAGTTTTTACGGCAGCTTTCAAGACCTCAAAACCACGATGTAAATCTATAATCTCCACAATGGTCATAGCACCTATTAGGAAAATCAAAATCTCTGCAGTTTTTCCTAGATGGTGTAAAAGAGTATTTTCAAAACCATGTTCGGCTTGTTCACCTCCGGAGGCAAAGCTAAAGGTATTCTCATAGGTGTCAATTACATCAAACCAACCTGCATGAAAACCAACAGCCAAAACACCCCAAATAAGTGCTGCCATTAAAAGAGCCGGTACTGTTTTATCTAGCCTGAGGGGATGCTCTAGAGTGATTGATAGATAACCAACTACAAATAGTGCTATAATGATTGATTCCATAAATAAAATACTTTATAAACTTTATATTAATTGTTTTAAAGCAATTTCAAAAGCAGTGTTACTAATTTTTACTTTATTGTTATTGGCATTGTGTATATCTTGAATTGCTCTTTTAATAGTATGTGAGGTATCATTAAAAATTGCTTGATCTGTCATCAATACTTTACCTTCCATAAAATAGGCAAACACCCTAGCCATTCCACAATTACTTATAAAATCAGGAATTAAAGAGACACGATTGTCTGTATATTCCATGATACTCCCAAAGAAAATTTCTTTATCTGCAAAAGGCACATTTGCTCCACAAGATATGACCTGAAGCCCATTGTCAATTAAGCTACTAATTTGGTCTTTTGTAATCAATCTTGAAGCGGCACAAGGAGCAAAAATATCACATTCTAATGTCCAAATTTGTTCATTCATTTGCTCAAAAGACAACATGTTTTCTGCCACTAGAGTATTTCCATCTTTTTTATGATAGAGTTCAGTAATTTGTTCAAAAGAAAACCCATCTGGGTTTATAACTCCACCTGCCCTGTCAATGATACCCACAATTTTGGCTCCCATTTGGGCTAAGTAGTAGGCAGCCGCAGCACCAACATTACCAAAACCTTGAACAATGGCTTTCTTACCTTTTACATCACCTCCATAAATTGCATAATAATGATGTACTGCTTGAGCCACACCAAAACCTGTAATCATATCTGCTACGGTGTATTTTTTTGAAACATCTGGTGAGTAGTCAGGGTTTTCAATAACCTTTATAACGCCCTGACGCAACTGTCCAATCCTGTTAATTTTATCTGCTTTTGTGGGGTTAAAATGGCCGTTAAAAACCCCTTCTTGAGGATGCCAGACTCCACTTTGCTCTGTAATTGGAATAACCTCATGAATCTCATCTACATTTAAATCTCCCCCGGTACCATAGTATGATTTTAATAGCGGTGAGACCGCTTTATACCAGCGCTCTAACACCCCTTTTTTGCGAGGATCTTGTGGGTCAAAATTAATTCCAGATTTAGCTCCGCCAATAGCGGGTCCAGACACTGTAAATTTAACCTCCATGGTTTTGGCCAGTGACAATACTTCATTTTCATTGAGCCCTACACGCATGCGCGTGCCACCACCTGCAGCTCCCCCGCGAAGCGAATTTATAACGGTCCATCCTTCTGCCTGTGTTTGTGAGTCTCTCCAATGAAACACAATCTCTGGGGCTTTCTCTTCGTATTTTATAAGTAATTCTTTCATTGTGGGTGTTGCTTTTATCTTTGTTGGGTGTTTGATGTTGTTGAATACTAATCTTTATCAAAATGTTTACTAACATATCATGATAAAAAAACAGAAGAGTTAAAGCTGAGTCATGAAAAAATATTTATGAATTAAACAATGATTAAAAAATTAATGATCTGGTATTTACCTCTGAGATAAAATTCAAGAAAAAATAAATATCATAGATTTTTTGATATCTTTTCAAATATAAAAAAATGAGATATCCTAAAAGTTTCTTTTCATTAAAATTTACATCAAGGCGTCAACGAAGTTTAAAATACACCCCAGTGAACATCTAAGGTTGCTTTTTTAAGAGTCTTGATTTTCTTCCTCTATTTGCTCCCACATCTTGGCACTGTTAAGTCTGTACGTTCCCTGATAATCCCAATTGCATTCTTTAGGCGAAATAAGAGACAGCCATACATCACCATTCTTTTTACGATATAAAAAATAGGTTTTCCCAAGAACAGGTTCAAAACTAAATTTAGCGTTGTAAATTAAATTGTTGTACTCAAATTGTCTCATCATTAAATCATATTGTGCTTTGAGATCATCAAACTGAGATTTAAACTGATGGTTTACTTTGTTAATATTTGTATTTTTCCAAGAAGTGATATCATCTGGAATAATAGCCGGAGCACCCAAGTTTGTTGCATATGGCGTTAATGAAGCGCTATACTTCTGTGACTTTTGGTCAAAGACTACTTGGTCTGGTTTTTTTTCTTTGGATGCAGGCATTACTACAGATTAGATTTTCATCAAATATACTTTGAAGAGAGAGAACTAAATTAAGATTTTGAAAACTTTAAGATATGGTCTTTTGCAACAGTAGTGACTTCTAATTGAAAAAAACAACCCCACTGCTATGATCTTTACTTGCTCCTGTTACACTAGACAAGCAATTTACCTCATCTCTTAATTTCAAGACACCTAAAAGCCCAAAAATTAAAGCCTCCTTAAATTCAATGAGCCTTTTACTGGGCACTACCAAAGAAACATCTACAAGTGCTTTTATTTGCTCTAATAAAAAACGATTGTATGTGCCCCCTCCCGTAACTAGCACGCTACTACCAGATTCAAATTGTTGGGCTATTTGGCTTGCAAAATGCGCAACACAGGTTCTTAAAACATCTATATCTTTTGCATTAGAGGCTTTTAATATGGGCATTAATTCTTTGTGAACCCATTCTATACCCAAAGATTTTGGAGCAGGCAGTGTGTAAAAAGGTAAGGTCTCCAATTGCTTGAGTATGGTGGGTAAAACTTGACCAGTTCTTGCCAATTCACCACCATCGTCATAGGGCATTGCTAATTTTTGAGCAAAGTAATTCATAACCACGTTTATTGGACAAATATCATAAGCCACAGACACCCCATTGCATATCTTAGATAAATTTGCAAATCCACCTAGGTTTAGACAATAATCGTATTGAGAAAAAAGAAGTTTATCACCCATCGGAACAAGGGGAGCTCCTTGACCCCCATAGAGTACATCCTGAACCCTAAAATCGCACACAACGGTTTGTTGTATGTATTTTGATATTTGCTTTAAATTACCTATTTGCAATGTAAC
>CATEMS010000311.1 GCA_949507465.1 Flavobacteriaceae bacterium | reverse complement strand
TTTTTCTGCATCAGCAGCTTCATGGATGTCAGTTACTGTTGGTACATGAAAAGTTTCAGAAACCTTACGTAAAATTTTTAAGGCTTTTTCATCGCCAATACCCGTAAAACTATCAATTCTACTTCTGTTGGCTTTTCTAAAACTTCCTTTAAACACATAGGGTATTTTTAAATCATTGGTAAGGCTCACCACCTTTTCAGCAATTCTAAGCGCCATGTCTTCTCCTTCAATAGCACAAGGGCCTGCCAATAAAAAGAAGTTATTTGCCTCTAGGTTTTTTATGTTGGGTACCAATGATAAATCCATGACTAAAATTTTTAACAAAAGTACAAAATAAATGTTGTTGAGGTTTGGTATCTTTAACCCTTAATAATTTAAGGTTTATGAAAAAAATAGGGATGTTGTTATTGGCGTTTATAGGAATGATTTCCTGTAAAAATGAAATCAAAAACACCACAGAAACTTCTGTAGTATTAATCGATTCTACACAAGTTAGAAAACATTTATATACCCTAGCTTCCGATGAAATGGAGGGTAGGAGAGCTGGTACTGTTGGTATTGAGCGTGCTGCACAATATATTGAAACTGAATTTAAACGGTTGGGACTCACTACTTATGATACGCTTTCAACCTACAGACAAACCTTCACATTTAAAAATAGACGAACCCAAGAAGAGATTACCTCAAGTAATATTATAGGGGTACTGAAAGGAAAAAGTAAAAAAGAGGAGCTTGTCATTATTTCTGCACATTATGATCATTTGGGTATTCGAGCAAAAGAAGGTGTATTAGACAGTATTTACAACGGAGCTAATGATGATGCTTCTGGGGTAACCGGTATTTTGGCCTTGGCAGAACACTTTAAAAAAGTAGGCAATGAGAGAACCCTTGTTTTTGCAGCTTTTACTGCTGAAGAGATGGGTTTAATTGGTTCTACTTATTTTGGTAAAGGGATAGAGGCTAGCAAGTTTGTTGCAGGAATCAACCTAGAAATGATTGGTAAAACCCCAAGTTTTGGACCCAATACAGCCTGGTTAACCGGTTTTGAGCGTTCAGATTTTGGAAAAATAATTCAAAAGAATTTGGTGGGTACAGGCTATCAGTTATTTCCAGACCCCTATAAAAAATTTAATTTATTTTTTAGATCAGACAATGCCTCTTTGGCACGTTTAGGGCTGCCGTCACATACCTTTTCTACCACACCTATAGATGTAGATGAAGATTATCATCAGGCTTCTGATGAAGCGGAAACCCTAAATATTAGCGTAATTACCCAAACCATTCAAGCAGTAGCTGTTGGAACGCAAAGCATTATCACTGGAGAAGATACCCCAACTCGAGTTGTTTTAGAAGAAAGAAAAAAGAATAATTAATAGATCATTATACTCAATGAAGATTCATTTTATAGCCATAGGAGGGAGTGCCATGCACAATTTAGCCATTGCCTTGCACAACAAAGGATATCACGTTACAGGAAGTGACGATACCATTCACGATCCTTCTAGATCGCGTTTAGAAAGAAAAGGACTTTTACCCGAAGCCTTTGGTTGGTTTCCAGAAAAAATTACCTCAGACTTGGATGTCATTATTCTAGGAATGCATGCGAAGAAAGACAATCCAGAATTGTTGAAAGCTCAAGATATGGGTTTAAGAATTTATTCGTATCCAGAGTTCTTATACGAACAATCTAAAGACAAAACCCGAGTGGTTATTGGAGGGTCTCACGGGAAAACCACCATAACTTCAATGATTCTTCATGTGCTGGCTTATCATGATAGGGAAGTAGATTATATGGTAGGCGCACAGCTAGAGGGTTTTGAAACCATGGTGCACCTCACCACAGAAAATGAGTTTATGGTATTGGAGGGTGATGAGTATTTAAGTTCTCCCATAGACAGAAGACCAAAATTTCATTTATACAAACCCAATATTGCATTGTTAAGTGGTATTGCTTGGGATCATATCAACGTGTTTCCCACTTTTGAGGGCTATGTAGAGCAGTTTAGAATTTTTACAGATTCCTTAACAAATGGTGGAATTATGGTCTATAATGAGGAGGATACTATTGTAAAGGAGGTTGTAGAAAGTTCTACACATCCCATTAAAAAATATCCGTATAGCACACCCGTCTATGAAATTGAAGATGGGATTACGGCTATAGACACTCCAGATGGGATGATGCCTTTGGAGATTTTTGGAGATCATAACTTGCAAAACCTGGCAGGTGCCAAATGGATTTGCCAACATATGGGCATTGATGAAGACGATTTTTATGAAGCCATTGCCTCTTTTAAAGGCGCAAGTAAGCGTCTAGAAAAAATTGCAGAGAATTCCCAAACTGTTATTTTTAAAGACTTTGCACATAGCCCCAGTAAAGTAAAAGCCACTACTGATGCGGTTAAAAAACAATATGCACAACGTGAGGTGATTGCTTGTTTAGAATTGCATACCTATAGCAGCTTAAATGCTGAATTTTTAAGTGAATACGAAGGAGCACTCGATCTAGCAGACAAAGCAGTAGTATTTTATTCACCCCACGCGGTAAAGATAAAACAGCTCGATGAGGTAACCACAGCTCAGATTGGAGCAGCTTTTGGTAGAGAGGACTTAATCATCTTTACCAACCCTTCAGAATTTAAAGCATTTTTATTTGGTCAAAATTTAGAGCAAACTGCGGTAATACTCATGAGTTCAGGAAATTATGGAGGCTTAGACTTTGAGGAAGTAAAGGGATTGGTTTAGGGTTTTTTTATACCCAATTGAATTAGTTTTTCCTTGCGCCAGTTTTTGTCGGTTATTCTTTTAAACAACCATACTCTGTATTCTTTGTAGAAGAATGAATTCCAAATGAATTTAAATCTTGAAAGAATTAT
>CATEMS010000310.1 GCA_949507465.1 Flavobacteriaceae bacterium | reverse complement strand
ATAAAAAAAATACTAGAAACAGGCTACTGCAATCATATTGAACGCTTAATGATTCTAGGAAACTTCATGATGCTGTGTGAGTTTGATCCAGATGAGGTATATCGATGGTTTATGGAATTATTTATTGACTCCTATGACTGGGTAATGGTCACCAATGTGTATGGTATGAGCCAATACGCAGATGGAGGTCTCATGGCAACAAAACCTTACATTAGCGGTAGTAATTATATCATCAAAATGAGTAATTATAAAAAAGGAGAATGGCAGACTACCTGGGATGGTTTGTTTTGGAGATTCATGCATACCCACAGGGCCTTTTTCTTGTCAAACCCGCGCCTTGGAATGCTCGTGCGCATGTATGATAAAATGCCTCAAGAAAAACAACAAACGCATCAAGACAATGCAGCCTTGTATTTAAACACTTTATAATAGTAGCTTATAAATGCTTGGTAATTTTGTTACTTAGGGGGCTTGTAATGGAATAGTAGTGATTGATTAAAGATCCAGATTCACTAACTATGTACTTCTGAAAATTCCACTTCACGCTAGAATCTCTCTTACCATTCAAGGACTCACAAGTAAGAAATGTGTACAATGGGTGCTGATTAACTCCCTTGACATCAACCTTTTGTGTAATTAAAAATGATACCCCGTAATTTGTTTGACAAAAACTTTGTATTTCATCGGCATTACCAGGTTCTTGTTTTCCGAATTGGTTACAAGGCACACCAATTACTACTAATGAATCTATATACTGTTGGCTTAGTTTTTGTAATTCCTTATACTGTCTTGTAAACCCACACTTAGACGCAACATTGACAAAAAGTATTTTTTTTCCTTTAAATAAGGAGAAGTCAATGGGTGTACCATCTATGGCATCCATAGCAATATGATACAAATTAGGAACTTGCTTAACTTTGGCAAGCTGCCTTTTTTTATTTGGTATGTCTAGATTCATTATCGCTAGTTTAATAAATATACTTGCTCTTAATAAGGATATTCAACAAAGTTTCTTGGCGTTTCGTAGAGTTTTATTTTTAGCTCCAAAGAGGCTTCTAATTTGGGCTTGAGTATATTATAAATTGAGATGGCTATATTCTCTGCTGTAGGATTTACATCTTTAAACTCTTGGGTGTCTAGATTTAAATTTTTGTGATCATACCTATCTAATACATATTTTTTTATCAAATCAGACAAAATTTTTGTGTCGATGACATATCCCGTTTCTGGATCACAAGTTCCTATCACCTTTACTTCTAGATCATAATTATGACCATGGTAATTTGGATTGTTACACTTTCCAAAAACGTCTTTATTTTTTTGATCACTCCAATTTTTATTGTGTAATCGGTGTGCTGCATTGAAGTGCTCGCATCTTACAATCGCTATTTTATTCATGTTGATACAATTTTGAAAACAAATGTATTTGTATTATTCATTTAATATACCTTATAAAACGTTAAACATTGCTTTTCACACTCAATAAAATAATATTTTTGTGCCAAGGGTTTCAAAAACAAATAGTAACTAATTATGAGGCAAAGTGTGCCAGATATACATATCATAGGTGGAGGAATAAGTGGCTTAATTGCTGCTACAGTTTTAGAGCAGCATGGCTTTTTACCAACCATCATAGAAGCCTCAGATAGACTTGGTGGAAGGGTGAAAACAGATATTATTGATGGATACAGCTTAGATCGAGGATTCCAAGTATTATTAACAGCGTACCCGGCTGCAAAAAAATACCTTGATTTTGACGCTCTTTCTTTGCAAGAATTTTTACCTGGAGCTGCAATATTTAAAAATGGAAAACAAAAAATAATTGGTGATCCATCAAGAAAACCATCTCTACTAATACCCACTTTATTTTCTGGAATTGGAACAGTGAAAGATAAGTTTAAAATACTGGCACTAAACCAAAGGCTAAAGAAAAAAACAATTCAAGAAATATTTTCGGAAAAAGAACAAACAACACGCTTATATCTTAAAGATCTTGAATTTTCTGACGCCATTATTACAGATTTTTTCACCCCATTTT
>CATEMS010000309.1 GCA_949507465.1 Flavobacteriaceae bacterium | reverse complement strand
CAAAGCTACCATAGTAGTAGAATCCTCAGATATACGAGTTTTTTCTGATGATGCATATGCTAAGGCTGGTTTTGAGATTACTGAAGATCTATCAGATTGCGATGTACTCATTGGTGTAAAAGAAGTGCCTATCGCTGCACTACTACCCAATAAAAAATATTTTTTCTTTAGTCATACTATCAAAAAACAACCCTACAACAGAGACTTGCTTAAAGCAATGCTCGAGAAAAACATCACTTTATATGATCATGAAGTGATTACCGATCCCAAAGGCAATCGTCTTATTGGTTTTGGACGGTATGCTGGGCTTGTTGGTACCTACAATGGGTTTAGAGCTCTAGGAATAAAAGAACATACGTTTTCTTTACCTAAAGCAGAAAGTTTAGCCGATTTACCAGCATTAATAGATCAGTTAAATGCCATAGAACTCCCTGCTATTAAAATTCTTTTAACAGGATCAGGAAAAGTAGCGAGAGGTGCTAAAGAAATTTTAGATGCCATGCATATTAAGTCGGTTTCTATTTCAGAATATCTAACAGCTAGTTTTAATGAACCTGTGTATTGTAAAATAGATGTGTTAGACTATAACAAACGCATCGATGGTCAGGTGCTTACCAACAGTGATTTTTACAATAACCCATCTGCCTATGTTGCTAACTTTATGCGTTTTGCTAAGGTTACCGATTATTTTATTGCAGGACATTTTTTTGGTGACGGTTCTCCGTATTTATTTACCCGAGAAGATGCAAAAAGTGAACACTTTAACATTCGTTTAGTAGCCGATATTTCATGCGATATAGATGGGCCAGTAGCCTCTACACTTAGGGCCTCAACCATTGCGGAACCAATTTATGGTTATGATCCTGAGACTTCTGAAGAGGTAGCGTATACTTCTCCTGGTTCCATTACGGTGATGGCTGTAGATAATTTACCTTGTGAATTACCAAAAGATGCCAGTGATGGTTTTGGAGACTTATTTTTAACCCATGTGATTCCCGCTTTTTTTAATGGAGATAAAGATGGCATTTTAGCACGTGCAGCAATGACAAATGAGCAACAATTAACACCAAGATATGAGTATCTTCAGGGCTATGTAAATGGAGAGGAATAAGGGTTATTTTCTATTGGCTATGCCGTATACAAAGAAACTTCCACCCAATATTAATAGTGAATAGTACCAATAGGTAGGAATTACAAATACAACAACGGCCAATAATAAACAAATAGCCACAAGAAGATCATAGGGTTTTTTTCGTTGGGTGTTAAACAACGCCATTACTAGTCCTAGATATCCCAAAAAGAATGGAGTGGCATAATTTACTGCTGTATTTTTTGCCATTGATAATAAGAACATACCAAGAATTACAACTAGGACATAGAGGCCAAATTGTTTTTTTGAAGCAGCATTCCAAACCGCTATCCCTGCTTTTCTAGCAGCTCTTCTGCTCGAGAAAAAAACAGCAAACATAGAAAAGAATGCGACCAGCACTACCATAAACATACAGATGCTTTCTATAATTTCTATCGATAGCATGCCTAATGGATTGCTATCTGCTATAAACCCAAGAATAGCCGCATTAATAACATATACGCCTAAAAGCATGTACAAACCAATTTGAATGCTGTTAAAACCTTTTAAAATAAAATTTTGAGTGTTGTTTGTTGTTACGTTTTTACTTGAAGCCATACTAAAAATTATAAGGGATTGATGGTTTGTCTAATCGCTACTAAATTGGAGAGTAACTTCTCTAAGTACTGAAGATCTAACATATTTGCTCCGTCGCTTTTTGCATTGGCAGGATCAAAATGTGTTTCTATAAATAAGCCGTCTACATGATTTACAATACCAGCTCTTGCAATGGTTTCTATCATCTCAGGTCTTCCACCGGTTACTCCAGAAGTTTGGTTGGGCTGTTGTAACGAGTGGGTTACGTCT
>CATEMS010000308.1 GCA_949507465.1 Flavobacteriaceae bacterium | reverse complement strand
TTTGTCTTTAAAGCAGCCGCTGTTACTTGCTCTTTGAGTTGGGCTGGATTTGTAAAATCTGCTACTAAGTAGTTATGTGTTTAGTTATATATTTCCTTGATAAGAAATACAAACATTTTTTGCTTCTGTAAAGAAATTTAAGGCCTCAAAACCACCTTCTCTTCCTACACCACTTTGTTTAACCCCGCCAAATGGTGTTCGCAAGTCTCTATTGAGCCATGTATTGACCCATACTATGCCTGCTTGTATATCTTTCGAGAGTCGCATGGTTCTATCAATATTACTTGTCCATATAGTGGCAGAGAGCCCATACTTTACATCATTGGCAAGTTTGAGTGCTTCTGCCTCTGTTTTAAATGGCATAAGGGTAACCACTGGACCAAAAATTTCTTCTTGATTGATGCGGCATTGATTTTCTTGTATTTCAATTACAGTTGGCTGCAGGTAATATCCCTGCTCACTACCTGTTACCTCTACAGGTTTTCCTCCATATAAAATAGTCCCATTTTCCTGCTTGGCTATTTCAATGTATCCTTGTACTTTCTCCATATGAGATTTAGACACAAGTGCACCTATTTTAGTGTCTGCATCGAAGGGATTACCTACTTTTAGGCTAGCAACTTTGGCAACGAAGTCTTTTTTAAATTGTTCAAAAATAGTTTCCTCTACATATATTCTGCTGCCACACAAACAAATTTGCCCTTGGTTTGCAAATGAGGATTTTAGGGTAACCGAAAGCATTTTTTGATAATCACAATCTGCAAAGATCAGGTTGGGGTTTTTACCGCCTAGCTCTAGAGACAACTTTTTAAACAAAGGAGCAGCAACTCTGGCTATGTGGGCTCCAGTTTGGGTACCGCCTGTAAATGATATTGCTTTAATATTGGGGTGTTCCACAATGGCTTGCCCTGCGGTTGGACCTGTTCCATGAACTATGTTCAGTACTCCGGCAGGAAGCCCCGCTTGGGTGCATATATCCCCTAATAAATAAGCTGTCATGGGAGTTACTTCACTTGGTTTGGCAACCACACAATTTCCTGCGGCTAGGGCAGGAGCTATTTTCCAGGTAAATAAATACAGGGGTAAATTCCATGGAGAAATACACCCAACCACTCCTATGGGTTGTTTAAGGGTATAGTTCATTGTGTTTAATCCAACGCTTTGATGTGCCTTACTTGCAAACTGAGTTATCCCATTTCCGAAAAATCTAAAATTAGCACTTGCCCTAGGAATATCTACTGCTGTGGCTAGGCTTAAGGGTTTGCCATTGTCTTTTGCCTCTGCCTTGGCTAGTCCCTCAAGGTTTTCTAAAATAAGATCTGCAATTCTTAACATGATCTTACTCCTGGTATCTATGGTAGTAGTAGACCACGCTGGAAAAGCAGCTTGGGCAGCTGAGTAAGCTTTATCTACATCTTGTTTGCTTGAGTCTGGAATTTGTGCATAAACACTACCATCACTGGGGTTGTAATTATCTATCCACTTACCAGAGAGGGCATCGCAGTTGACGCCGTTTATGTAATTTTTTAAATAGTGCATAGATTGCATGGTACTGTTTAATTTAATTTCTATAAGGGTTTATAGGCCGTTACTTTAATTTCTATAACAAGATGTGGATGCGGTAATTGATGCACGGCAACGGTTGTTCTTGCGGGTCCTGTTTCTTTGTCGAAAAACTCTCCATAAACCTCATTGTAGCCTCCAAAATCATTCATGTTTACCAAAAAACTCCCCACTTCAACAACGTCTTTCAGGCTTGCATTTTCTGAAGCCAGTACATCTTTAATATTATTTAAAACGGCTCTGGTTTGTTGTTTAATATCCAAAAAAATAGTACCCATTTCATCAATTTTATTGGCACCTGCAATGGTGTTATCTGGCAAGCGAGAACTTGTTCCGCTTACAAATAAAAAATCACCTGCTCTTTTAATATGAGGATACGCACCTCTGGGTGTTGCTTTTCCTGCTACTAATTTTCCCATAATGTATTATATTTTTCTTGCTGCTTCACTTTTTTCAAGCAATGCGTTTGTTTGTTGTTGCACTAAGTTTAATTTGTCTTTTGTTTTCATATGCTCTGGCAATGAGCCATCAGATAAGAGCTTTAATATTGTTTTGTCTTGCGCTCTTCCTCTGGTCATTGCTTGATGGTATGAAATATCTTCATTAAAAGTAACTAAAGAATATTTACTAGAATACGCTGTTGGAAATTGTCCTTCAAAAGCCATTTCTAATTTTCGTTTTTCCTGGAACAGTGGGCTTGCTGTATGTTCTTTCATTTCATGAAAATTATCTAAGGCCAAATTTGCAATGGCATCAGTATCTTTTCTGCGTGTCTTTTCATAGGCAGTTAAGACTGCTTTCCAATCTCCTTGGTATTTGTTTAGTATTTGGTCAAACACAAAAACATCTTCAAAACTGGCATTCATGCCTTGCCCATAAAACGGTACAATTGCGTGGGCTGCATCTCCAAGTAGAACAACTTTTTCATAGCAGTGCCAAGGATTACAACGTATCGTGCCCAAGGGTCCAGTTGGGTTTTCAAAAAACTCTGTAACTAGATTAGGCATCAATGCTATAGCATCAGGATATTGTTGGTTAAAATACTCTAGGACTATTTCTGGAGTTGTTAAATTATCAAAACAATATTTTGTATTTGCATAAGGAGCAAATAGTGTTACTGTGAAGCTTCCATCAAGGTTTGGGAGTGCAATGAGCATATCTTCTCCCCGGGGCCAAATATGCAAGGCTCCTTTTTCGGTTCTATAGCCACCATCTTTGGTAGCCGGTATGGTAATCTCTTTATACCCATGGGTGAGCCATTGTTGAGAAAAACTAAACAAGAGTTCTGGTTTGTTAAACATTGCTTTGCGAACTACAGAGCCAGCTCCATCGGTGGCTAAGATAAGATCTCCTTTAAAAATACTTTCTTGTTTAGTATGATGATCTACAAAAGTAGCACTCCCTTGTTTGAGGTCTACAGCGGTACATCCTTTATTGAAAATTAATTCAACATTTGGCATGGCTTGCGCTTGGTCTAAAAGAAGCATGTTTAATCCTGGACGTGATATAGAATTTATGTATTCTCCCTCTCTACCACTATAATCACTCATGAAGGTATTGCCTTTTATATCGTGAATCATTCGACCATACATCGGGATACATAGTTCTAAAGCCTGTTTTTCAACACCCGCAAGACGTAATGCTTTTAGGCCACGATCACTAAGTGACAGGTTGATGGATCGCCCAGCATCTTGGGTAATCTCACGAAGATCTGGCCGCTTTTCTACCAGTTGTACTTGATATCCTCTTTGTGCCATGCGAAGCGCCAATAAGCTACCACATAATCCTGCTCCAATGATTAGTAATTTTTGGTTACTATTTTCCATGTTACAATATACTTTTTAATCGTGATACAAATTCAAATACATCTTCAAAACTATTATACAAAGGCGCCGGAGCAACTCTAATAACATTTGGTTCTCTCCAGTCGCTTATAACGCCTGCTTGGGTTAATCTCTCATGCAGTGTTTTATCTGCGTTTTTAACCTTTATGCTTAATTGACAGCCTCGTTCTTCTTTGTTTCTTGGAGTGATAATATCAACCTTACCAGAACCTATCTCATCAAGTAAGTATTCAAGATACCCAGTTAGTCGCTCACTTTTCTCTCTAAGATTTTCAAAACCCGCTTCTTTAAAAGTATCTAGAGAAGCACGTATTGCCGCCATTGATAAAATAGGAGGGTTGCTTAACTGCCATCCTTCTGCTCCAGGGATGGCATCAAACTCATGACGCATGTTAAAGCGTGTTTTTTTATTATGTCCCCACCAACCTGTAAAACGGTTGATTTTTTTATTTTTTCCATGCCGCTCATGAACAAAACAGCCTCCTAATGATCCAGGACCACTGTTTAAATATTTGTAGGTGCACCAAACGGCAAAATCTGCCCCAATGGCATGAAGATTTGGTTGAATGTTACCAACTCCATGGGCCAGATCAAAGCCAACCATGCAATTATGTTTATGGCCCAGTGCAGTAATTTTCTTTAACGGAAAATGCTGCCCAGAGTAATAATTGGTAGTCCCTATCATCAAAAGGGCAATCTCATCTGATTGTGTCTCTAAAATTTGCTCAAGATCTTCATAACGGCATACATCCTCACCTTCCCTTGGTTTCCATAAAATGAGACCATCTTTGGCATCAAAACCATGAAATTTTAGTTGGCTCTCCATGGCATATTTGTCGCTAGGAAAGGCATCACTCTCCACTACAATTTTATATTTTTTTGGAGTAGGTTGGTAAAAACTTACCATCATTAGATGTAAATTGGTGGTCAAGGTATTCATGATTACTACCTCGTTTGGTTTAGCTCCTACAATTGTTGCCATATTTTGAGTTAAAAACTCATGATAAGGGAGCCATGGGTTTTTAGCCTCGGTATGTCCTTCTACACCATATTTTGCCCAGTCTTCTAGCTCTTGTTGTATGTAATTTTTTGTTTTTATAGGTTGCAATCCTAAAGAGTTTCCGCAGAGATAAATTAATTCATTTCCTTGAGAATCTGTAGGAAGTAAAAACTCTTTTCTAAAACATGAAAGGGGGTCTTGATCATCACATTGTTGGGCAAAAGCTCTTGTATTTTTAAATTCCATAATTAGCAAGTAGATTATAGGATCTGATTGATTAAAACACCGGTCATTTTTAATTGTGTAATTACACCAAAATCTGGGTTGTTCGATTTTAGTAAAAATATAGAAAGTATTTCATTACTGCCGCCTTGGAGGAAAAATTAAGAGAAAATTAAGCCCCTTGCTGTCAATACACATACATCTTAATGTATTTTTTTAATTCTTGGATTCCAATTATGGGTTTATAATTTTTGAAATATCTTATATTTACTCAAATCAAAAAGCGCATACCATGACAAAAGTCAATTTATTAGATAATGGCCCCATCGTTGTGGTGGGAGAACACACCATTACCCACCCAGACGGAAGACAAGAAGTAAAGCCCTCAAGAGCATCTTATTGCAGATGTAACAAAAGTGCTAACATGCCTTTTTGTGACGGAGCTCACAAAACTTAAAAATTAAGACCTCCCTAATTGAAATTCTCAACGTCTAGTTAATGATAGATCTAACCACTGCCTTTAAAACTAATAAGCAAACCTGGAACGATCGTGTTGCTGTTCATGCCAAGAGTGATTTTTATAATCTAGAGGCCTTTAAAAAAGGAGGTTCTTCTCTACACAGTTTTGAACGTGAAGCCTTAGGAGATGTTTCAGGAAAAACCCTGTTACACTTACAATGTCATTTTGGGCAAGATACATTGAGTTTTAGCAGGCTAGGAGCCAAGTGCACAGGGATAGATTTTAGTGATAAAGCGATAGCTCTGGCGCAAAATCTAAACCAAGAACTTTCTCTTGATGCTAGTTTTGTTTGTTGTAATGTCTTGGATACCTCTCACTTTGTTTCTCAAACTTTTGATATCGTATTTACTAGTTATGGTACCATAGGTTGGTTACCTGATCTGGCGCCTTGGGCTCAAATGATTGCCCAGCGATTAAAACCTGGAGGTATGTTTTATATTGTTGATTTTCATCCCATTGCTTGGATGTTTGACTATACAGTTTCTCCGCCCTTGATGCGGTATGGTTATGATCAAAAACAGGCTATTTATGAACAGTATATGGGTAGTTATGCTGCCCCAGAGGCAAAGCTGGAGAGTAAAGAATATGGTTGGAATCATAGCCTTGGCAGTATGGTCAACGCCCTAGTTAATGCCGGTCTTACCATAGAATATCTCAAAGAACACCAGCAGAGCCCTTACAATGTTTTTCCCTCCTTAGAAATTAATAAAAATGGCATGTATGAATTGACTCCTGCTTTGTACCCGCTTTTATTTTCAATAAAGGCCATCAAATAAATCCAAATAGACACCTTTTTAGTGTGCTTTTGTTTTCAATAAATTTGGAAATTTTTTCTGAAATTTTCTTAGTCTAGGGATTGATACATTCTGCACATATGGGTTTGTTGGGTTTAATTTCTCGTAATTTTGGTGGTAAGACTCAGCTTTCCAAAACTTTTCAAAAGGAAGAACCTGTGCAGCTACATAGCCTTTTCCAAGTGTTTGTTCTATTTCTTTTATTTTGGCTTCTATGATATCTTTTTGGAGTTGGTTTTGATAAAATATAATAGAACGGTACTGAGAACCTCTGTCTGGACCTTGCCCATTTACCTGTCCAATATTTTGAGATCCAAAATATACATCTACTA
>CATEMS010000307.1 GCA_949507465.1 Flavobacteriaceae bacterium | reverse complement strand
TTGATACAGGAATGGGAAACAAACAAACAAAAAAGTTTTTTGGATACTACCATCCCTGGGGAGACCACTGCTTGGACAGGTCTTTAAAACAGGCTGGATTTCACAAAGATGATATTACAGATGTATTTATGACACATCTTCATTTTGATCATTGTGGAGGTAGCGTTGATTGGAACAAGGCAAGAACTGGCTATGAGCCAGCTTTTAAAAATGCACGGTATTGGAGTAATGAAAAACACTGGATGTGGGCAACAAAACCAAATCGCAGAGAGAGGGCTTCTTTTTTAGAAGAAAACATTTTACCTATGCAAGAAAGTGGCCAATTAAACTTTATTGGTGGCCCAAAGAGCAGCTTTTCAAAAGAAAATAAGCGTCTTGATTACTTAAAACAATCAGCCCTGGGGTTTGGTGTTTTTTTTGCTGATGGCCACACAGAAAAACAAATGCTTCCTACCCTTGAGTACCAGGGGAAAACAATTGTATTTATGGCAGACCTGCTCCCTACGGCCGGACACCTCCCTTTGCCGTTTGTTATGGGCTATGATACTAGGCCGCTACTAACTTTACCAGAAAAAGAAAAGTTTTTAAATGCTGCCGCAGACCATAATTATTTTTTATTTTTGGAACACGACGCGCACCATCAAATCATAACAGTAAAACACACAGATAAAGGGGTGCGTCTTGACGCCACATTTACATTTGAACAACTATTTAATTAATTTTTTATGAAAACCAAATCAAACATCTTATTTGTTACCCTAACTGCCCTTTTACTCACCGGGTGTGGTTCAACGATTATTCCGAGTCTCTCTATGGCTATGGAAGAGTCCCAAGCGCCTGCTGCGAAAACAGCCAAGCTAACTGAGGCCGAGTTAAAATCTTGGAGCCTCAAAGATTTGCAAAACGACACAATTCCAGGAATGGGTGTGGAGAGAACCTATCAAGAAATTATAAAAGACAAAGTGGGTAAAAAAGTAATTGTGGCTGTGGTTGACAGCGGGATTGACATTGAGCACGAAGATCTTAAAAACGTAATGTGGGTAAATGAAAAAGAAATTCCAGGAAACGGAGTTGACGATGATAAAAACGGATACATAGATGATATCCATGGTTGGAATTTTCTTGGAGATATCGTCCAGGAAAATATGGAGTATGTAAGAATCGTAAGAAAATTAAAGCCAAAATATGAAGGTAAAACCCAAGCTTCTGTAAGCGCCGTTGATAGCGCAGAGTTTGCGTTGTATGAAAAGGCTAACCAGGAGCTTAGCAAGGAAACTACCCAAACCACGGCCAATTTATCAAGGTACAGTGGTATGCTAGGAAGGTTAAAACCCGCCCACGCTGCTATGAGTAAAAAACTTGGAAAACCAGAGTACTCAAAACAAGACCTGTCTGGTATTGAGAACCCAGAAGAAAAAGAAAAAGAGCAAATAGCTATATTAACCCAAATGTTAAACTACAGTAATGATATTCCTAGTTTAATAAAACAAATTCAAGGTGGGGTAGATTACTTTCAAGGAAGATTAGACTCTCATTTCGACACAAGTACAGATTTTAGGGGCGTTATTGGTGATGATCCAGATAACAACCAAAACCCTTATTATGGAAACAATGATGTGGCCGGTCCAGACCCAAAAAAGGCAGACGCCAAACACGGCACCCATGTTGCTGGAATTATAGCAGCACAGCGCAACAACGATCTTGGGATTGACGGGGTAGCTCAAAATGTTCAAATTATGGCCGTTAGAGCAGTTCCTGATGGTGATGAATACGACAAGGATATTGCAAATGCAATACGGTATGCTGTAGATAATGGCGCTAAGGTCATCAACACAAGTTTTGGTAAGTATTACTCAACACACCCTCAGTGGGTTTGGGACGCCATAGTATATGCGGGTGAGAATGATGTATTAATTGTAAATGCAGCCGGCAACGAAGGATTAGACCTAGACAATAAGCAGGTATACCCCAACGATCAAGTTGGCGTGGGGGCAGAGATTAGTGATACATTTTTAACTGTTGGCGCACTAAACTATAACTATGGAAGTGATTTATTGGCTAACTTTTCGAATTACGGAAAAGTAACCGTTGATGTCTTTGGCCCTGGGGTGAAAATATGGGCAACTACCCCCTTAAATACCTATGAGTATTTGCAAGGAACCTCTATGGCCGCTCCGAATGTTGCTGGTGTTGCGGCCATGCTTCGCTCTTACTACCCAAAATTATCAGCAAAACAGGTAAAGCAAATACTAATGGATAGTGGTTTGTCTGTGAAAATGGATGTTGTATTAGGGGGTGACCCAGAAAACAAAAATAATTTTGAGAACATTTCTACCTCTGGGAAGATGGTAAACATGTACAACGCTTTTATTATGGCCTCAAGAATGTAAATTAAAAATATATC
>CATEMS010000306.1 GCA_949507465.1 Flavobacteriaceae bacterium | reverse complement strand
TATTATTTTTGTAGTAAATATCTCAATCTCTTTGACCGTTCCTTGTTGGCCTTGTGCTTCAATAAAGTCACCAATTTTAAATGGTTTGAAAATCATCAGCATTACACCTCCAGCAAAGTTTGAAAGAGAGCCTTGCAGCGCTAAACCAACAGCCAAACCGGCAGAGGCTAATATTGCAGCAAAGGAGGTGGATTGAATACCTAAATTGCCAAGTATTGAAAGACCTAGCAATACTTTTAAAATAATACCTATTAGATTTAATAAAAACTTTTTTAAACTCTCCTCATAGGCACTTTTTTCCATCAGAGCATTAGCTGCCCTCATAAGCTTTTTAATGGCCCAGGAACCAATAATCCAAATGGCAATGGCGCCAATTACTTTGATTCCATATTCACCTGCAATAGCCGCTAATTCGTTTATTACTAATTTATAATCCATGATAGTTAGTTTTTGTTGTAAGAATGTTAAGGTTATAAAAATTTATCTTTTGTTGCGGGGCTTGGTATCATACATTGGTCTTTTTTACCAAACCATGTATATCGGTTTTTAGCAATATAATCATAAACAGCATCTCGTAAAAACTTTGGAAGGACAATACATACATACAATAGGGGCCATAGATTTGACATTTTTTTTGAAATACGTAGAGCAGCAGTAGACTTTAGATAGACCCTATCATTCTCTATTAAGATTATTGTATCTAATTTTTGTGGATCAATGGCATGTTTCTTTAGTAACAAAATTCCAGAATTTTCTTGAAGAGGGGCAAATCTAAATACATTAGAGTTATCACGTTTGATTACAAAGTTAACAGCGCCGTTGCATAAATTGCAAACACCATCAAAAAGAATGATACTGTGTGTAGATTGTTTGTTCATACGGCTCAAAAATAAGCATTAAGGCGTAACAATGATTATTTTATCTGTTTTCAAATGTGTCATGACACCTTTTCTAGCGTTTCAAGTTTCACGTTTGTAGTAAAAATGCCATAATTAACAATAGCTTTTTTCTTCTCTATAGAATCAATAGTCCCAATAGCCTTGCCATCTAGCATGCGCACTCTATCACCCACTTGTAAAACCACCCTAGATGGTGTAGTAGGAGCCTTTTTTGCTGCCGCTTTTTCTTTCTTTTTACGTGTGCGAATTTGCTTAACCTCAGCATCAACTTCTTGTTGTGTAATGCGTTTTTTGCTTGTAAGTTGTTTTCTTTGTTTGGGTGCTACTTTTTTTCGTTTACTATTTTCTACCATTACAAGTTTGAATAACTCTTCAAGTAGAATTTTTTTCTTTTTGTTATTGTGATATTTTTCAGAAAGTTGATCAAACTTTTTACCAATTGTTATTAACTTTTGATTGCTATCATACAACTCTTGGTAGCTCTCAAGTTTTTCTTTCACCTTCTTGTGCACGTGTTCTAACTCTTTCTCTTTAATTTTAGTTTTCTTGACAGATTGTTCAAGGTATTCTGAGTTTTTTCTGAGTTTAGAACGTTCTTTTTGAAGATTTGCAATAGATTTATCAAATCGTATTTTACCACCTTCCACTTTCTTTTTAGACTTATTGATAAGGCTGTAGGGAATACCATTTTTCTGAGCTACTTCAAATGTAAAAGAACTGCCAGCCTCACCAAGGTAAAGTTTATAAAGTGGCTCAAGGGTTTTACTATCAAAAAGCATGTTTGCATTTACGGCAAAAGGAAGCTCATTGGCGAGGAGTTTCAAGTTTGCATAATGTGTGGTTATGATTCCAAAGGCCTCTCGCTCGTAAAACACTTCCAAGAAGGTTTCAGCAAGTGCGCCACCTAGCTCTGGATCAGATCCTGTTCCAAATTCATCAATTAAAAAAAGTGTGTTTTTATTACATTTCCGTAAGAAATGGTTCATCTTTTTTAGCCGGTAACTATAGGTACTTAAATGATTTTCTATAGATTGATTATCTCCAATATCTGAGAGTATGCGGTCAAACAAACACATCTCACTATCTGGGTGTAGTGGCACTAAAAAACCACTTTGCAACATAAGTTGTAACAATCCAACGGTTTTTAAAGTAATACTTTTTCCTCCTGCATTGGGACCAGAAATAACGATAATTCTACCTTCCTGAGAAAGGGCTATACTTTGGGGATATGTTTTTTCTTTTCGCTTCTTGTTTGCTGTG
>CATEMS010000305.1 GCA_949507465.1 Flavobacteriaceae bacterium | reverse complement strand
CGGTAAAAAGCATGCCATTTCTACCATTTCGTGTGGGCATCACACAATCAAACATATCAATTCCCAGGGCGATATTCTCTAGTAAGTTTATTGGAGTTCCTACTCCCATTAAATAACGAGGCTTATCTTTAGGTAAAATAGCTGTAACTACTTCTGTCATTTCATACATCTCATGGGCAGGCTCCCCTACAGACAAGCCGCCAATAGCATTACCCTGCGCACCTACTGAGGCAATATACTCTGCAGATTGTTTGCGCAAATCTTTATAGGTACTCCCCTGTACAATAGGAAAAAATGTTTGGCTGTAATCATACATAAATGGGGTCTTCTCTAAATGAGTTAAACAACGTTCTAACCAACGATGGGTCATGTGCATAGACCTCTTGGCATAATTATAATCGCAAGGGTATGGTGTGCACTCATCAAAGGCCATGATAATATCTGCACCAATACTTCGTTGGATCTCCATGACATTCTCTGGCGTGAAAAAATGATAACTTCCGTCAATGTGAGATTTAAACTTTACTCCCTCTTCTCTTATTTTTCTGTTGTCAGAGAGAGAATAAACTTGATACCCTCCGGAGTCTGTAAGGATGTTGCGGTCCCAATTCATAAACTTATGAAGACCACCTGCTTTTTCTAGAATGTTTGTTCCTGGGCGTAAATATAAATGATAGGTATTTCCCAAAATTACATCAGGATTTATTTGTTCACGTAATTCTTTTTGATGCACTCCTTTTACTGTACCTACCGTACCAACAGGCATAAAAATTGGCGTCTGAATGGTACCATGATCTAGTGTTATAGCACCAGCTCTGGCTTGCCCTTGTTTATCTGTAGCTTCGAGTTTAAAATCCATGTAATATATAAATCAATAGCCAAAGATACATTTGCTGTAGGAAGTATGAGTAGGTAAAGACATTTTTTTTGATCAACAAAAAAACACCTTACAGCAAAATAGTGTGAGGTCTATCATCAAAATTAAAAACAACACAACAATGTTAATTAAAACTTAAAAATCGTTAATAACCTCATTTGGCACTTCTTTTTCTTAGGCCTTTAAAGAAGTATTTTTGAACCACATATATAAAATATACCATTGCAAATATTACCCAATTAGAAGCATTTACTACCCAAGTGCGAAGAGACATTGTAAGGCAAGTACACAAAGTAAATTCTGGTCATCCTGGAGGTTCTCTAGGCTGTGCAGAATTTCTTGTTGCACTCTATCAACAGGTGATGCGACGCAAAGAAGGATTTAACATGGACGGGCATCAAGAAGATATTTTCTTTTTATCTAATGGGCACATCTCTCCTGTTTTTTATAGTGTATTGGCACGTTCTGGGTATTTTCCAGTAGAGGAGCTAAACACCTTCAGACTTCTTAACTCTAGATTACAGGGGCACCCAACTACCCATGAAGGATTACCAGGTGTTCGTATCGCCTCTGGATCACTTGGACAAGGAATTTCTGTGGCCATTGGGGCAGCTGCAGCAAAAAAATTAAACAAGGATGCCCATCTGGTATACACACTTTGTGGAGATGGAGAGCTTCAGGAAGGCCAAAACTGGGAAGCTATTATGTACGCCTCTGGAAATAAAGTAGATAACTTGATTGTAACTATTGATGTAAACGGTCAGCAAATTGATGGATCTACAGATACGGTGTTACCCCTTGGAAATATTAGAGCAAAATTTGAAGCCTTTGGTTGGGAGGTAGTTACCATAGAAAAAGGAAATAACATGCAAGCTATTTTGGAGGGTATGGAAAGTGCCAAATCAAAAACTGGGCAAGGAAAACCTATTTGTGTATTGCTACAAACGGTAATGGGTAATGGAGTAGATTTTATGATGCATACTCATGCTTGGCATGGAAAGGCTCCCAATGATGAGCAGCTAGCATCTGCATTAGCTCAAAACCCACAAACCCTATCAGATTATTAATAAGCTACTACCATAATATTATGAAAACTTACATAGACACAGGAAAAAAAGACACACGATCAGGTTTTGGAGCAGGTCTCACCCAGCTTGGTAAAACCAATGAACATGTAGTGGCACTTTGTGCTGATTTAACAGGGTCATTAAAAATGGACGCTTTTAAAGCAAATCATCCCGAGCGTTTCTTTCAGGTGGGCATCGCTGAGGCAAACATGATGGGTATGGCTGCTGGCTTAACTATTGGCGCAAAGATACCTTTTACCGGAACTTTTGCAAATTTCTCTACAGGAAGAGTTTACGATCAAATACGGCAGAGCATCGCATACAGTGGTAAAAATGTAAAAATTTGCGCTTCTCATGCAGGGGTTACCCTTGGAGAAGATGGTGCAACACATCAAATACTTGAAGATCTTGGCCTAATGAAAATGCTACCAGGAATGACTGTAATTAATACCTGTGATTACAACCAAACAAAAGCAGCAACAATTGCCTTGGCAGATCACCATGGTCCAGTCTATTTGAGATTTGGTAGGCCTAAAGTTGCAAACTTTACTCCAGAAAATGGTAGTTTCACCATTGGTAAAGCTGTTGAACTCCAAGAAGGAACCGATGTGACAATTATAGCAACAGGACATCTGGTTTGGGAGGCACTACAGGCCTGTAAAACATTGAAGGAGCAAGGTATCAGCGCAGAGGTAATCAACATTCATACCATCAAGCCTCTTGATGGTGCTGCAATTCTAAAAAGCGTTGCCAAAACCCGTTGTGTTGTTACTGCAGAAGAGCATAATTATCTGGGAGGACTGGGAGAAAGTGTTTCAAGAATTTTGGCAGAAAACAATCCTGTACCACAAGAATTTGTTGCTACCCAAGATACCTTTGGAGAATCTGGAACCCCAGATCAATTAATGGAAAAATACGGTTTAAACGCAGCTGCAATTGTTAGGGCTGCAACAAAGGTGGTCGCAAGAAAATAACCAATAAGTGCATCATAAATTAAAACCTCGCTGTAATGGGTATTCTTACAGCGAGGTTTTTATATTGGTATAAAATAATATGTAGACTTAACTATCTGCGTCTAGGTAGTCAACAATACCATCTTGGTCTGTGTCTGGAAAAGTAATGCTCCCATCTTCATTTATTTCTATTTCATCTTCTGTAGGTCTTCCATCACCATCATCATCTGGATCAACGTAATTGCTTTGGTTGTCTGAGTCTGTGTCATCATCTTCTTCTAATCCATTTTCATTGACATCCTCTAAGACTGATGGGACTCCATCACCATCCTGGTCGCCAACTTCTGTTTCAAACAATTGAAAGGTGAAAATAAGCTGGGAGTATACCGGTATGGTAACTGCAGATACTGGAGGAGGATTCACATAATACCCTAAACCACTTTGCATAAACACCGCACCTACTCCAAAACCTTCATAACTCACTGTGCCGTCATCATTAGTCATAAAACCAGTAGCGGCCTTAAATTCTATAAGTGCATCTTGGAGACCATTGACAATTGATGTCAAATCAAACTGGACTGGAATTACAGAGGAGTCAAAGAGTTTGTTTTCATTTATGCCCTCTTCATCAACTACATAGGTTCCCTCATAATTAATTCTTACAATGTCTGGAAAACTAGGTTGTTCTCCCTCTCCCTCAATGACTTTTAAATAATAAAGTTTGTACATCACATCTTCATTCACTCTATCCTGAACCATTTTAGAATATAAATTGGGGTGAGAAATCAGTGGTATTTTGTCTTCATTAACACCAGCTATGGTATCAAAGCTTATCTTAAAATCAAATCCAGCGGGTGGATTTTCAAACTCCTCATAATTATAAAAATGGGTTGTTAAATAACGCTCAACTTCAAGGGTTGAGTCAATATTCTCCTCAGCTCTATCTCGCGCTGGTATAAAGTTGTCTTGTGAACTATCATCGTCTTTATCGCAAGCTGCTACAAAAAGCAATGAAAGTGCAACAATAGGTAATAGAAATTTTAAATTTTTCACAGTTGTTTATTTTAGCTTGCAAGATACAATTTTCAGTTATTTTTGTTGTATTGTTCATATACAATTTAAGTAAAATGTATGAGGGTAGATAAATATTTATGGTCCACGCGGTACTTTAAAACCAGAAGCATTGCAACACAAGCTTGTAGAAAAGGAGCTGTGCGTGTAAATGACGCAATAGTTAAACCCTCAAGAGAGGTTTACCCCGGAGACAACCTCACGGTGAGAAAGGATCAAGTAAATTATACTTTAAGAGTAATAGAGGTTCCAAAAAGTAGATTGGGCCCAAAATTAGTAGATCTTTACAGGATAGACACAACATCAAAAGAAGCTTCTCAGCACAAGGAGCTTTTAAAATATTCGAAAGAATATTACAGAAAAAGAGGCATGGGAAGGCCCACTAAAAAAGACAGACGAGATATTGAAGACTTTAAAAGAGAGGAAGAATAAGCCAAACATCTTTTACTATCTTTGATTTTTAATACAACAATTGGTTATGGCAGAAACAGTAATTTTAAATAAAAAAGAAATAGCCCATAAATTAAAGCGCATCGCGTATCAGATATATGAGACTAATATTTCTGAACAGCACGTTATTATTGCAGGAATTAAAACAAATGGGTACACTTTTGCAGAAAAGCTTAAAACAGCTGTTGAAGATATTTCACCTATTAAAATTACTCTTTGCAAGGTAACGATGGATAAAAAAAATCCTATAGGAACCCTTACCACCTCCCTGAAGCCGGAAGAATATCAAAACAAATCCTTGTTACTTGTGGATGACGTTTTACACTCAGGAACTACATTAATCTATGCTGTTAAGCACTTTCTAGAGGTACCACTCAAGCAGTTTAAAACAGCAGTGCTTGTGGATAGAAACCATAAGAAATATCCCATTAAAGCAGATTTTAAAGGAATTTCTTTATCTACCTCTATTAACGAAAACGTTGCGGTAATTTTTGAGAAAGAAAATAGCCGAGCTATTTTAGAATAAAAGTGCTACAATTTCTCTGACTATTTGTTGAACTGGTTTTTGATCTACAGAAATTTTGTGTTGTGCTTGATGGTAGTAGAAATTTCGCTCAAAAAGGGGTTTGCGTATAAAATCAGTTAACACTTTCTTATCAGTAATGTGAGAAATTAAAGGTCTTGTGTGCACCTGAGAAATCAATCTCTCTGATAGTGTATCTATGGTAGCATCCAAATAAAGGGTAATAACGCCCTGGTTTTGTTTTAAATGTTGCATCAAATCACCATAACAAACAGTGCCGCCACCCAGAGCTATAACAGAATTATCAGAGCCCTCTAATAAGGAATTTAAAACAAGACGTTCTTTTGATCTAAAATAGATTTCTCCTTTGGTCTCAAACAATTGTGCAATGGTTAGATTTTGATCTTTTGAAATTGCAGTATCTAAGTCAACAAAAGAGTATTGCAAAGCTTTAGAGAGTTGTTTTGCCACAACAGATTTACCACTACCCATGTATCCTAAAAGCAGTATTTTCATAAAATTATTGTTCTTGTTTAGTGTACTTTAATAGATTACAAATAAAGTTTAAATTTATTTTAAAGTGCTTTGAAAGATAAATATAATGATAGTATATTTGCACTCGCTAAATAAAACTTTATAAGTTTATAAAGCTTTGAGTTTTTTTGAGATTCTGACCAGTTAGCTCAGTTGGTAGAGCACCTCCCTTTTAAGGAGGTGGTCCTGGGTTCGAGCCCCAGACTGGTCACAAAAAAGTTAAGCCTTTTGGTTTAACTTTTTTTATTTCTAGGGGATTTGATATTTGTCTAGATTAAACCCGGGTGCTGGAATTGGTAGACAGGCACGGTTGAGGGCCGTGTGCACTTGTTGCGTGTGGGTTCAAGTCCCATCCCGGGTACAAAGTCATCTATAAAAGATGACTTTTTTTATGACCCAACCTCAGCACACTCGAAATCAATTCACACCCTTATTATGCCCTGCTAATTTTCTTCTAGAATCAAATTTCAGGTGTTTTTATACATGCGCCTCTAGTCTAAAAAAACATTGAATAGATTCTTTAAATTATACATTATTTCTGTGGTAATTTCCCAAACTTAAAAATTTAACTTTATGAATTTTTAACAATTGTTTTGTCTAAATATAAGCTACTTTTGTGTGATAAAATGGTGAAGAAAAAAATTACAATTATTGGTTCTGGATTCTCTTCTTTAGCTGCTGCATCATACCTAGCTAAAGATGGATACAGTGTGACTGTTTTTGAAAAAAACGAATCTATTGGAGGTCGTGCAAGACAATTTACAAAAGAAGGTTTCACCTTCGATATGGGACCCTCTTGGTATTGGATGCCAGATGTTTTTGAACGTTTTTTTAATGATTTTGGAAAAAAAGCCTCAGACTTTTATGACCTCGAAAAACTAAGCCCTGCCTACAGTGTCTATTTTGGTAAAAATGATTACATCACCATTGAAGATACCTTAGATAAAATTTGTAAAACTTTTGAGGAGCATGAACCTGGAAGTTCTAAAAAGCTTCAAAAATTTATAGCTACTGCGCAGCAAAACTACAACATAGCAATTAAAGACTTGGTCTATAGGCCAGGGGTTTCTCCACTAGAGTTAATAACACCCACAACGGCAAAAAGGGTAGGCCAATTTTTTAGCAATATCAGCAGAGATGTTCGCAAAGAGTTTACAAACCCAAAGCTGGTATCTATCTTAGAGTTCCCTGTTTTGTTTTTAGGTGCAAAACCTTCCAAAACACCCTCTTTTTATAGTTTTATGAACTATGCCGATTTTGGGCTAGGAACTTTCCAACCCAAGGGCGGTATGTACAGTGTTATTTCGGGCATGAAAACACTCGCTCAATCAATGGGAGTGGTCATAAAAACAAGCCAAAATGTAGAAGAAATTGTTTTAGAAAACAACAAGGTAAAAGGAATTGTATCTAACGATACATTTCATGCCGCAGATATACTTCTTAGTGGCGCAGATTACCACCACACAGAAACACTGTTGCCAAACAAATTCAGACAATACCCTGAGTCGTATTGGGAAAAAAGAACTTTTGCTCCCTCCTCACTATTATTTTATGTTGGGTTTGACAAGAAGGTTAAAAATGTGACCCACCACACCTTATTCTTTGATGTAGACTTTGAGCAACATGCCAAAGAAATTTACGACACACCAATGTGGCCTACAAGCCCACTTTTTTATGCTAATTTTACCTCCATAACACAGCCAGAGCTCGCACCAAAGGGTAAAGAAACCGGGTTTTTCCTAGTGCCAATCGCACCAGGGCTAGAGGACACGCAAGAATTACGTGATACTTACTATGAAAAAATTATGTCTCGTTTTGAAAACCTAACTGGGCAAAAAATAAAAAAACATGTTATATTTAAAGAGTCTTTTTGCGTGAATGATTTTGTTTCCCATTACAACTCTTACAAAGGAAATGCATATGGTCTAGCAAACACATTACTACAAACCGCATTTTTAAGACCAAAATTAAAAAGTAAAAAAGTGAAAAATTTATTTTTCACTGGGCAATTGACTGTTCCTGGACCCGGTGTACCTCCAGCTTTAATTTCTGGAAAACTAGTAGCAGGTCTTGTCAAAAAAAATAACGCTTAATGAAAGAATTATTTGACATAGTATCAAGAAAATGCAGTGAAAAGGTAACAACTACCTACAGCACCTCTTTTTCCTCTGCTACAAAAATGCTGTCTCCCACCATTCGCCAAGACATATATAACATTTATGGATTTGTAAGATTTGCAGATGAAATTGTGGATACTTTTCATCAGTATGATAAAAGTGCACTCTTTAATCGTTTTGAAAAGGACCTTGAATATGCACTTACAGAGAAAATAAGCCTCAACCCAATTTTAAATTCTTTTCAAGAAACGGTTCATAAATATAACATTGAAAGAGGACTCATCGCATCTTTTATGAAAAGTATGCGCCTTGATTTATCCAAAACAGATTACTTAACAGAACAGGAATATAAAGAATACATATACGGATCTGCAGATGTGGTTGGGCTTATGTGTCTTCATGTTTTTTTGAAAGGTGATACAGAAAAATACAACGAACTAAAGGATTCAGCAATGGCATTAGGCTCTGCATTTCAGAAAGTGAATTTTTTACGAGACCTTAAAGCAGATTTTGAAGGACTTAGCAGAACTTATTTTCCAAATACCAATCTTGAGGCCTTAGACGAAACATCAAAACAACATATAATTGCAGATATTGAAAAAGATTTCCAAAGAGGATATCAAGGAATTCTAAAACTTCCTGCAGAAGCTAAATTTGGGGTGTTTATGGCGTATCGATATTACAGAAGGCTGCTTAAAAAATTGCATAAAACCCCTGCCCTAGAAATAAAAAACACAAGAATACGAGTGCCTGGGTATGAGAAATTTGGATTGCTCACAAGAAGCTATGTGAAATTTCAACTAAAACTTGTTCGATAATTTTAAGGTGCCAACTATTTAAATAAACTAAAATGACAACACTACTTTGGATAGTAACTTTTATTGGAACTTTTTGCGCTATGGAATTCATGGCGTGGGCTACCCACAAATATGTAATGCATGGGTTTTTATGGAGTTTACATAAAGACCATCACCACAAAGACCATAAAAGCTGGTGGGAGCGTAATGATTTCTTTTTTATATTCTATGCAGTGGTAAGTATTGGGTGCTTTATGGCTTGGGAGTATTATAGCTTTTGGGCTGGATTACCTATTGGGCTAGGTATATTTACCTATGGTGTTGCGTACTTTGTGGTACATGATATTTTTATTCATCAACGCTTCAAATTATTTCGAAAAGCGAATAATTGGTATTCCAAAGGAATTCGAAGAGCACATAAAATACACCACAAACACCTAGGGAAAGATCACGGAGAATGTTACGGTATGTTATTTCCGCCTTTAAAATATTTTAAAAAATAGGACATGAAAAATCTTTACCTGTATTTGAATATAGGATCTCTTCTCATTCCTCTGGTATTTAGTTTTTATCCTAAATTTCAGTTTTATAAAAAATGGACATCACTATTTCCTGCCATCTTCATTATGATGGCATTTTTTATTTCTTGGGATATAATTTTTACAAACAATGGAATTTGGGGATTTAACCCCCAATACATCAATGGGTTAAAATTATTTAACCTTCCTTTAGAAGAATGGCTTTTTTTTATCTGCATCCCATATGCCTGTTTATTTACTCATTATTCTTTACAGTATTTTTTTCCAAATTTCACGCTTTCACAAAAAGCTACCTCTGTCTTTTACGTAAGCCTTTTATGTGTTTTAATTATCACACTTTGGTACAATTATGATAAGTGGTATACCCTTGTAAACTTTGGATATGTTATTATTTTGTTAGGCCTTGTCTACAATAAAAACCCTAGACTTTTAGGAAGGTTTTTACCGAGTTATTTTGTAACACTCATTCCATTTTTTTTGGTCAACGGAGTACTCACAGGTAGTTTTATTGAAAACCAGGTAGTATGGTATAACAATGCAGAAAACCTTCATATAAGGATCTTCACTATCCCAATAGAGGATACCATATACTCTTTAGGCATGCTATTAACCGTATTTGTGTTGGTAGAATATTTTGAGTCTAAAAAAATAGAGGCTAGAGGCTAATGTAGGCTATCCCAATCTATTTTTATAGTAATTACTTTTAAATGGTTTTCTGAGTTCAAAAGTCTTTGGTGATACTTTTTTTAAAATGGAGGCCATCAAAAGATGTGTCGCTTTTGAGGTATGTTTTGCATATAATTTCATAGGGATAGGCTCCGCTCCCAGAGAGCTTTTAAGAAGCTCGCTGGTTCTTCCGTAATTTAAATAGCTGACCCTTTTTTCTATAGCCAAGTATATGTAATCGTACAATAATCTTTGATAAACAGCAAATCTTAGGTTAAAAGGGTATTGGATTCCTACGTAATTTGCCTCTAAGACATCTCCATTAACAAAACTAGTACTAAAACCAACTAAGTCTTGATTCAACCATAGAGCCCTAAAAATAAACTGTTCTCCCATCTGGTTTTTTAACTCCGCAAATGTTTGGGCATTTATAATACCAAATTGATATTCAGATTTAGCTATTACTTGGAGAAATAAGGAGTCTATAGCGTGTTGGTGTTTTATGATATCTGAATATGAAAAAGTGCGCAAGTCAAGTGATGAAGCTTTTTTAAAAACACTTTTTGCTTTGGTTCTGTATTTTGCTTTTAGACTTTGTAAATAGTCTTCCATAGAATTCCAAGAGGGAGAAATGGATAAAAACATGAACATATCAATCTCAAAATCTTGATATCCTTGTTTGATAAAACCGGTTGTTGAGGGTACTTTTGGTGGTGAAAATTCTTTAAAGAGTTGAATTCCTATTTTCTTTTTGGTTTGCTTGCTAAGTAATTTTTCTGCCCTGCTTATAGCCATGGCAAGTAAGGCAACACTTGTCTGATCATCGAGGGTATCTGAGGTCTGAAAACCATTTTCACCAGCCATAAATACATTTCCACAAACAAGTATATAAAACATAGACAAGGTGTCATTTACCGCTGTGGTATTACCTATGATTTTTGAGGAATATGTGTGGGCCTTAAATACAAAGGGAACCAATTGCATTGATGCAATTAATACTGGTTTTGAGGTGGATGCATCTAGAACCGTTACATAACAAAAATCTATTTGACCCAACAAACTCTTCTCAAGGGCTTTTAAATAAGGAATAGACAAAAAACAATTGATATCCTTTTGTACTTGATTCCAGTAATCCTGTTGTACAAAATCTATGGAAGTTTCTAGAAGAAATTTATGGGAGTCGATGAGAAACTTTTTTGTGAGGTTAAAAAGAAAAGACTGGGTATAACGTAATAATCTTAGATTAATTTTTTAAAGTGCTTTACCGATTTTAAGAGAAAAATTAGGGATGTTATTTGTAGAACCAAAATTAACTGTTGGGCCCATATCGAAACTAATTCTATAGTTGCCTTTTGACCAAAAATTAACTGCTACTGGGAAATATACCTTCCCCCCTGAAAGTCCTAAACCCGGTGAAATGCCCGCAGAGAAATTAATTTTCTTGTTTTCGAGAGCTAGAAAATAATATTTAACCCCAAATGAGGCACCAAAAAAACCTATTTGACCCTCAAGACCAACACTTTGACTTATTAGTTTCTCATAGGTAACACCAAGCCATGGATCATCAGCTCCAAGCTTGACACTCAGTATCTTGTCAGGAAATATAGTCTTATCAGTAGTTGAGGTTTGGCTAGTGCACACCAATGGAAAAATTAATACCAAAAGTAACATGAGTTTGTAACAAAATTTTGACATAATTTTCTTTTTAAATACAGTTATTGATTTGGATATATAACAAAAATTAAAGGTATCAATTTTTTTTTTAGGGCAAAGTATTTGAAGTAGGTATCCACGGGTTCTTTTTTTAATGCTCTGGGTAAAAAGCATTGTATTGGGAGTTGGTTTTATAAAATTTACCACATCACTTATATCAAAAAAATTAATATTTCATAATTCTCTTTATACTCCTGAAGGTCGAGCCTACCACTTTGATGTAATAAACCCCAGAGGGCAGAGTACTTACATCTATTTGGTAAAAAGAGGAGGGTTGAGATGGCTTGTCTTGCATGAATATAGCACCTGTTGTGGTATATATACAAAACTCTAACATGGGTTTTTTAGCCTCAATAAAAAGTGTTTCTAAAGCTGGATTAGGATAGAAGTGTGGAGCGTATATCTCATTTTGATCCACAACCAAAGGTTGACAATCTTGATTTGAATTGCCAAATAACGTGTTTTGATCCACATTCCAAGATGTTAGATAATTGGCAGTGGAATCATCCACTAATATACATTGTAAATCAGGATTGTTGATTACGTTAAAATTTATAAATAAATCGTTATTGCCATTTCTTGCATCAAGGGTTTGTAATTGATTATTTCTTGCATTGAACCAATCTAGCGCTGTGTTGGCACTCAAATCTAGTGAGGATAATTGGTTAAACATAGTGTTTAGTTCTTTGAGCATCAGATTAGTACTCACATCAAGAGTCAACAGATTGTTACCATAGGTCCTTAATATTTCTAAATTTATATTATTTGAAACATCAAAACTAGTCATTGAATTATTGACCACTTCAATTTTTTTTAAAGAGGTATTCTCACTTACATCTAAAGTAGGCAAAATTACATTGCTTGAAACAATGAGTTCCTCTAAGACAATGTTTGCCCCTAAATTCAAATCAGTAAGAGGGTTATTCAAAAAATAAATATACTCAAGTTGTAGATTGGTAGATAAGTCTAGGGTAGTTAGCTCATTAGCCACCAACGTTAAGCTCTCTAATTGGCTATTTGAGCTTAAGTCTAAATTGGTAATTGGTGTGACTACAATAGACAAATTTGTTACCTCAAGGTTGGCACTTAAATCAATAGAGGTAATTAATTCACCCTCAATTGCCAAGGTTTGCAGATTCACAAAGGCCTCTAAACCTGTAAAATCTGAAATGTCTTCATAATAGAAAAGTAGATCTAGAGCTGCTTGAGCCTCAGAGACTTGAATTTCATTATCAAAATTGGTGTTGACACCAGAATCGTTAAGCAGTGCATTTTTAAAATTAAGGTCTGGAATGCTTACAATCTGAGCTTGAGCATTACAGATACTAATGGAGAAAAATAGTGTAAATAACGTGTATTTCATATAAATATAAACCCTCAAGTTTGTTACAATATACATCAAGGTATCAGCAAATAGAAGCGGTTTTAAAGTTTTATGTATGATTGAGAATTTGAGTATTTAATTTCTCTGTAAAGAGGGTTAATTCTTTTGGCTTTTGAGTTCCGATTAGAAATTTTTTACCGCTTGTAAGTTCAATGGCTAAACCCATATTGCCCTGTATGTTGTATACGGTTCCGTAAGAGGTAAATAACCTGATTCCCCAACCTCCTACAAAGCCATAATTAACCACCTCTATGGTTTTTATTTGATCCCAATGTACCTTCTTTTTAATAAAAGGAAAGAAATGCATATGAACTCCATGGGGGTTGATATGCGTTTTTAAACGCATACACCAAAAAAGAACAATGAATGAAAAAGTAAAAAGGCAAAATATGCCAAGGGCCGTAGTAGACATTGGTTTATCACCAAATGCTTGATTTAAATACAGTTGCTTGTAGAGCCCCACAATAGGCACTAGGCTTATACCAATGAGAAGCACCCAAAGCCACCATTGCGAGAATTTTTGTGTTTCTTTAAATTCTGTACTCATTTTAAAAATCTGTTTTGAAACAAAGACAAGATACCCATTAATTGTATGGGTTAAATTTAATTATATGTTTTTTTAAAACAAAGAACCAATAATGAAACCTTTATCTATTTCATGTGTGTAAAATCATAAAAGTAGATTTTTAGCCTATAGGTTGAAATGGGTAATGGCTGTTTGATATATACGATATGTTGTTTACTGTTTTATTGTACTATTGTCTTAAAATCTTTTCTATCTTCCTACCTCTTGCAAGTTCATCTATGAGTTTTTCCATGCGTCTGCAATCTCTGTATAAAGCTAAATCTTCATGTATTTCTTCAATACGATATCCACATACTACGCCATTAATTTTATGGGCATTTGGATGCATTTTTGCACCCTCAAAAAAATCTCCAAACGTTCCATTGCCAGCAACAAAAGACTCTAGTTTATTTGGATCATACCCTGTAAGCCATAAAATAACCCGGTCGAGTTCTTCTTTGGTGCGGCCATGTTTTTCTATTCTATTTAAGTAATGTGGATAGATGGATCCAAAATTCATTTTCGCAATTTTTTCATTTTTTTCTTTCGTTACCTCTGGCATGACATCGTATTTTTGAATCTACCCTTTAGATTAGATAGACATTGGGTTTGAGATTTAATTATAACATAGTGTGAGAGAACTATATTTATCATGATTTTACATCCAAATTTAATATTGAAAAATTTGCAATAGTTGCAAGGCTTTAGGGAATTGTTATTTGATTTGTTTTTTTATAAGTACTATTTGCCCAAGGTGATAACTGGCATGTTCTATCATTGAGTCAATATTTCTAAAATAAGTTCCATATTTTTTTTCTACAAAATCTGAAACTATTTTTTGGTCTGTCATTTTTTCGACAAGGTCAATAAATTCTTCGGAGTCAAGACAAAACTTAGATACTAAATTTTGCCAATCTTGTTCAGAAGCTATGCCAGGGTAATCAAAGCTATACTTATCTCTTATATCAAGTGGTCCTCCTTTGAGTACTTTAATCATGCCCGAGGTGTAATAATTAATGTGAAAAGTTATGTCGGCAATGGAATTAAAATCACCTACTTTTTGGTTTGCTTTTTCCCAGTGAAGATCACTTATTTGTTCCTTAAAATTGGTGCCTAATACCCATTTTCCTTGCGTATAAACTTCTTTTAATCGGTTGGCTAGATAGTGGTTTAATTTCATTTGATACGCTGTTGGTAATCGTATTGAATTTTTTTAAAAATAACTAATTTATTATTTGTTTTGTACAAAAGAAGATACCAAGTAGAATCAATAGGTTTAAAACATTATTTAATTTGTTGCATTACAACTCGCTGTAGATTGGTAAAAGAGTAGTTTTTAATTCCATTTACTTGGTTTAATTCTCTGCCAGATGTGACTTCAAAAATCAATTTTTTATCAATTAACTCTGTTGTCGATGTGAGCCAAATATCTTGAACTTTAAACAAGCTATAAAGTTTGTTATCAACACAATACTCTACTAGTTCTATGCCATTACCTTCAGAGAGAATATACTTGCCTTTGTCTAAATCATCAACCAGTAGTTTGTAATCCTTAACCATAGGGGTGGTTTTTGATAGATACTCTGTTTTCCAAATGTAGGTCCCATCAACATCAGATCTGGCGGCAGTAAATCTTACCTTCACACTATCGCGGAGTTTATCGTAGCTATACATTTTCATAGTTCCCTCCCATACCCCTAGGCACCTCTCCGGAAAATTATTGGATATGCTAGAAAAAATTGTGTCTTTGACAGGATTATCAAAATAAGAACCTACTATTGAGTTTGGGTATTTCTTTTTGCTCCATTGAAAACAATCTTTTGCTGTTTTATCATCTTTTTTCCATAAATAATCAGAAATACTTATCATTTGAAAATTCTGTGAAAAGCAGCTAAGAGTATATGTGGCGAATAAAATTGTTAAAATTATCTTTTTCATATGTTTGAATTAAATACTTAGGTTAGGGTTTGCTCTGCTGTAGAAATAACTTGACGATAGTCTGGGCTTGAAAATGTCCTAATTTGTATTTTTCTTTAAGACATAATTTCATTTGTTTTTTAGTAGCATGATTTTCTTCTAGTAATACTTGTTGCCATTGATGTATAGACTTTCCTGTTTTATGTTGGAGATTTTTAACAATCGCATCTTCCATCTCTTTTGGTGATAATCCCATAGTGTGTTTTTAAATGGTTGTGCACCCACCGGTTATTGGCAGGTATCATACATTACAAATAATGTGATGTTTGTTGTACTTAGTTTTTATTGTGTCCACAAGGTTCCAATTGAGTATGTTTTTGCTTTCCCACTTATTAGCACTCTATCTTTTTTATTTTGGCATTGTAAGGTTCCGCCTCTATCAGAAATTTGCAAGGCATTTAATTGATTTTTTTTAAGCCTTGATGACCAGAAGGGAGTTAATGAGCAATGCGCTGAACCGGTAACAGGGTCCTCCAATATTGATGCTTGTGGTGTAAAGAATCTCGACACAAAATCACAATTTTCACCTTTGGCTGTAACAATTACTCCCCCGGGATTAATATTTATTTTATCAAACATGTGCCTGTTAATTTTAATTTCTTCAATCTCCTTTTGGGTATCATAGACCAGCAGATAATCTCTTGCTTTGTAAACTTCTTTAGGTGGTATATTTAAAGCTTTATAAATTGTTTCTGGGAGTTGTGAAACTACAGGCATGCGTGATGGAAAATCCAAATGATATAAATCATCTTCCACTAAAACGGTTAAATCACCGCTGAGTGTTTCAAAAAGTATCTTGTCTTTAGGATACTTTAAAATTGACTTTAAACAATGAGCAGTTGCAAGTGTTGCATGACCGCACAAATCCATTTCAATATCTGGGGTAAACCATCTTAGATGTATTTTGTCACCTTTGTCTACAAAAAACGCAGTTTCAGCAACTGCATTTTCTTTAGTGATCTTTAGCAAAATATCATCAGCCAACCAGTGAGATAAAGGAACTACACAAGCAGGATTGCCTCCAAATGTTTTATCTGTAAATGCATCTATTTGATATAGTTCTAGTTTCATTTATGCCAGTTTATTTTAAGCTTTGTCAAGGGATGTATGTGCCATCTATGATTGTGACACCTCTGTGTACTACCCTATGATAGATCTGTTTGTTTGATTTAAAATATCTTCTATGTTCTCTTTGATTGTTACGCAAATTTCATCTACAGGTAAATCGTTGGTGTCTTCACCAAATGGGTCTTCAATTTCAGCAGCTAAAATTTCTAGGCTGCATAGGATGTATAGCACAAAAACTGAAATAGGTATAGACCAATAATCAAAGCGAGTGGCAAGCCCTAGAGGTAAAGTCATGGTGTAGATAAAGATGAATTTTTTAAGAAAAATATTGTAGGAATAAGGAATGGGTGTTTTCTTTATCCTCTCACAACCACCTATGATATCAGTAAATTGTTTCACTTGGTCATCAATAGTGAGGTATATATTGTCTGTAATGTATTTCTTATCATACATGTTTTTGGTAAGTGAAAAGATTTTTTGAGCAATGTAATTAGGGATGTGATTGATGGGATGAAGTTCTTTTTCTGTTAAATCTTCGTTTAGCTCTAGTTCACTTATATTTTTTTTATCTCTTAAGTGATTTTTCAAGGAGAAGCAATAATTGCTAATCTGCTTGGCAAATAATGTTCTTTTTTCGGCTTCGTTTTCTGGTAAAAAGGTGTTTATTTTAAGTGCTAAATTCCTTGATGTATTAACCAAAGCACCAAGTAATTTTCTTGCTTCCCACCACCTGTCATAGGCTGTATTTGTTCTGAAAACCAGTAACAAACCCAATACAAAACCTAAAAGCGAATGAATTTCTATGGTACTTTTAAATTTGGTGTATTGTAATTCTAAAAAGACTATTGAAGTAGCATAAAATCCATATATAAGAAGTATGTAAATGAGCTTTCTTAGGGTGTCACTTTTATGAAATTCAAAAATTAAACTGAACCAATCTTTGGGATTATACTTTATCATTGATCTTTATTAATAGGTTTAATATTTAGATGTTTTACAACGGTTGGTGTATGGTGCGTTTGCATCCCGAAGGGTGCATATGCACTATACATAGTGTTGTGCTTAGTTTTTACTTACAGTAAATCTAATCATTTTTATAGTTTGCTTTTGCTAAAT
>CATEMS010000304.1 GCA_949507465.1 Flavobacteriaceae bacterium | reverse complement strand
TAATGTATTTAAAGTTAAGTGTTTGTTATAAAAAAACACTTATAGGACAAAAATGGCACAAATTTTTTTACATATTTTGATTATGTAATTGTTGTAATTAGATAATGGTTTTATATTGTATGCTGATAACCATCAAAGCCTTTGATATATGTTCAATTTCAAATACCTAATTTGCCTTTTCTTTCTAGTTTTGTCATCATGTCAAATTAGGTCAAAAAAAACAGAAGTGACAGATGAAGAACACACATCACCTGATTTTATAGAGTTCGGATACAGCACAGATTCTAGACTGAATGAGATTAGTGGAATAGTAGAATCAATAAACTATCCTAAAACTTTTTGGGTTCATAATGACAGTGGTGATCAGCCAAGAATTTTTAGAGTGAATCAAGATCTTGAAATTATACAAGAAGTTCAACTTGAGGGCATTAGCCACGTTGATTGGGAAGATATTGCCTATGGCAACTATAAGGGTCAAAAGACACTGTTTATAGGAGATATAGGAGATAACAAAGGGATAAGAGATAACATTCAAGTTTATTTATTCATGGAGCCCCAGAAGGGAGTTGTCACATCAGAACCATTAAGAACCATAGATCTTTCATACCCCGATGGCCCAAGGGACGCAGAGGCCTTGTTGTTTGACCAGAGGTATAATGAACTGATAATCATTTCCAAACGAGACCAGAAATCACGAGTATATACTTACAACATGAACTCTACAGATCTTGGAAGTCTGAAATTTGAGGGAGAACTTAATTTAGAGAAACTCCATGAAATAGACCCAACATCAAGATACAGGATAACAGGTGCTGACGCGATACCTGAGCGAGGAATAATTATTAAAAACTATCTTGAGGTTTATTTATACACCTTAAGTGATTCAGAAAGATTAACCAATGCACTAATTAGGAAGTCACCAAAAAAAATTAAGTATGTGCCTGAGCTACAAGGGGAGGCCATCTCATTGGAAGTAAACTACAAAGGGTATTGGGTAACATCTGAATGCGCAGATGACGGGGCATCACATCAGGCACAACCCTTATATTTTTATCCGTTTAGTAATTAGTTTTATGATTTTTTTTGGGAGAATTTTAAAAAGAAAAAAACCTCACATCTCTGCAAGGGTTTGATACTGTGGGGAGTTATTAAAATTTAATACTCAACTGCTTGTCCATCCACACCAATAGAATTGTGCATTTGAATGATTTTCCATTCTCCGCCCATCTTTTGAATGACGCCCGTGCTTCTTATGTCGTTTATTGTCATTGTTTGTTCATCTATTTGAAAAGACAAGTCAAATATTTCAGAAAAGGCAACCATGTTTCCGTCTTCACTTACAAATGTTGTGCGATCTCTTGATTGAAATTTTGGGTTTGGTATGGCCAACTGAGCCTTAATAGAGGGCTCTAATTCTGTCCAATTTTTGTAAAATTCTGCTTTATCTGTCCCAATTAACACTCCTTTTTCATAAAAGATATTCTTTGCTTTTTCTAAGGAACTCTCCTCAAAAAAGCTCCATTGAGAATCTATAAATTTATTTGCCTCTGCCTCTATAGATAAAAGGTCAACAGTGTTTGGTTGAGATTTTTCGGAGGTGCATGAGATAGCTAAAATTGCGATAAGTACTAGTGATATTTTTTTCATTTTAAGTGAGTTTTTTCAAATATAGCACATATTTGAATGATAATGAGTTGCAAATAACAACCGATTGTTGTAAATTAGTTTTTTAAATCATTAAATCATTAAATCATGAAAAAAGCAATCTTTTTTTTATTTTCAATTCTAGCTCATTCTTTAGCCTCTCAAACCGTCTCAATAACAGCGCCTTCCATCCCAGACCAGGGTGTTATTTATGAAGTTTCTGTAAAAAACAGCCTTATCGATTTCTCAACCTCGGGAGATTGGGACTTTTCACAAATAACAACCAACAGCAATTCATCAATTGAATTTGCCCTGGTATCAGACTCTCAATATTCTAATAATTACCCAAATGCCACTCATGTAAAATATGAGGATGGGCAACAATTTTTTCTTGGCTTCGATGCTTCGGCAAGTTCATATCACGGCGAGAGAACCGTTATAAACACAGCTTATGATACGCCACTATTGTTGTTTCCATACCCTTTTAGTGTGGGCGACACGAGTTCAGATCAAATTCTTGATGTTCCATTTACATGTACAGGGTGTCCACCTGCTTTAGAGAGAAACCATGAAGTTGAATTTACAGCGCTTTCATCTGGCTCTGTAACCATGCCAGACGGATCGGTTTATGAGAACGTTGTCCTTGTACAGACGGTTCAAAATTTTACAGATGGTCAAATAGGTTCGCCACCATGTTTGAATGAATTACAAGCCTGGGAATGGTGGGCTGAAGGGTTTGCGACCCCTCTTGTTCGAACCTCGGTTATCACACAAAGCGGCCAGTGCCCTCCGGGATCTAACTCGGTTACTAAATTTATTACTGGTGTTACGTTAAACAGCACAGATAATCAATACAATAACCCTGATTTAACTTTAGTAACACTTCCAAACAATCACTTTGAAGTATTGCTAAGCACACCTTCAAATCAAAAAGGCATGGTATCTGTTTTCAACATGTTGGGACAAAACATTAAGCGCGTGGACCTAGAACAACCAACAGCACATACATATAAAACAGTTATAGATATGTCGGGACATGCACCAGGGGTTTACCTAGTAAAGGCCTCCCTAGATGGCTCAGGCATCGATAAGACAGCGAGAATTATAGTGAAGTAATATTTATTTTTATAGGCACATTTTAAAAAAGGCGTTTGTAATAACATTTTCCTGCCGGAATGGGTTAAAAGACATTTTTTAAACATAACACATATCTAAATAATATAGGGTTGCAAATAACAACTAATTAACTTACTTTAGTAGTAGTATTAATTATAAACAAACAAACACATGAAACTATTACTTAAAAGTATGTTATTTATTTTTCTTATTTCCTCAAATGCTTTCGCCTTTGATTCTAATGATGACATGGATCAATTAAAAAAGCTTGTAGGAAAGTGGAAAGGAACCCTTGAGTGGTCAACTGGAGCAGAGCCTGAGACTTTAAACCTTGAATATAGTGTTCGTTCAAACGGAAGTGCACTTTTAGAGGAAAGTAATCAAGGCGGAGTAGAAATGCTAACCATTTTTAACAATCAAAACGGTGCATTGCAGTCAACGCATTATTGCGGGCTTATGAATAAGCCAATTTCTTATCTAAAAGGCAGCTCAAATAACGAGTTACTTTTTGAAACAGATATTGAGAAAAGCGGACTAGATAAAACCAAAGAGTCTTTTGTTATCTCCTGGACAATAGGATTTATAGACGGAGATCCAAATCGGTTTAATTATCAGTACAAAGTTCATAACCCAGACGGCACTATTATAACCCGAACTGCAGTTATGGAAAAAGTAATCTAAATCAAAAAACCCTCTCAATTTGAGAGGGTTTTTTTAAATGAAGTCAACATTAGATCTATTGAAACTGTTTTAAAATACGTAATTCGTAGTCTTTTACGTTCTCAACAGGCCCTCTTTCTTTGATCAATTTCACAAAGGTTTTATTGCTCCAAAACTTTTGGTAAAGCATCATGTGATCTTCTTTGTTTTTGCCAGACAAAGCAATCCAGTGTGTGGCTCCGTTTGGTCTTCCAAAATCATAGGTTCCAAAACCAACACTTCTACCTTCAAAGTCTTCTTTAAAGGTGTCAACAATTTTGTCATGCCCTGCCTTGAACACATTAGGATCTTCAATTTTTATATCCCAAATATGCACCGTCTTGTTTTCTTCTTTTCCTGCTTGCCAGCTAGAGACTCTTCCCGAGTAGGATGTTTGCCACTCCTCTATGTAGTTTGCCATTCTTGACCATAACAGGTCTGCTTTATCGTCACTCATAGCATCTTCTGCCATTAAATCTTCTCCCATGGTCCAAAACCATACCATTCGGTGTGTGGCACCGTTGGTTCTTCCATTTCCAATTCGCTCCAAAGAGACACCTCCTTGATTCATGGCAACAGAATCAAACGTTCTGTTGAAAATTTCTAAAAGATCTTTTTGTGTGTGAGGCTTTGCTTTAAATTCAACCGCGCTGTAAGCCATAGTTTGTCCAGATAATTGACATGCAAACAAGGCAACAACAATTGTAATAAGTACTTTTTTCATGAGTTTGTTTTTTAAAATTAATAAACAAAATTAGTAAATTAATTTTATTGTGAAATTAATTTATAGGTTTTTTTAAATTTTAATTACTTTATTCTTGCAATCAATATAATTTACAATACATTTGAATAAACATATAAAATATCTAAAGATGAAAAAAATAATTGTAACAACTTTATGCCTGGCTTTAGTATACGCATGCAATCCGCCTGCAGATACAAATCCAGCGCCCGCTGCTAAGCCAATTGGATATCAAGTCTCTAAAAGTGGAGAAAAAATCCCGCTATATGGAGGTGACATGGCTGCTGTTTCTCTATGGGAAACATATCTAAAAGCACACAACGAGCAAGATCTTGAAACTATTGCGGCTTTAAATGCCGACAAAGACTTTGTGGCATATGGCCCAAAAGGAGAGGTTATTAAAGGCACAGAGGCGCACATGGAATTTTTAACTGCTTGGTTTGAACAAGCCAACCCAAAGTGGACAACAAAGTATCTAATTACAAATATGTACACAGACAGCGAGGGCAACATCCAGCAATGGATTACTTCAGGACATGATCTAACCCTTACCGTTGACGGTAAAGAAGTTAAATTAAACCAAGTTCATGACGGATTAGTTGTTGACGGAAAAGTAAAAATGTTTACTGTTAACGAGAGAGTACTTGCCCCAGAGCCAGTGCAAGAATAGCCACTTCATATTTAAAAAAGCCCTCGCAGTAGCGGGGGCTTTTTTTTAAATAAAGATTATAAATAACCCTGGGTAATGCGTTTAACGTATTTACCGATGACGTCAAACTCTAAATTTACTAGGGTATCTTTTTCAAAGGTGTTAAAGTTTGTGTGCTCGTAGGTGTAGGGTATGATCGCAACACTAAAGGTGCCCTCTCTAGAATCTACTACGGTAAGACTTACTCCGTTTACCGTAACAGAGCCTTTCTCTATGGTTATGTTGCTCAGTGAACAATCATAAGAAAAGGTATAGATCCAGCTACCATTTTGCTCTATTACCCTTTGGCAAACAGCGGTTTGATCTACATGCCCCTGTACAATATGTCCATCTAGCCTGTCTCCAAGTTTCATAGCTCGTTCTAAATTTACAACAGATCCAGTGTGTAATTGTCCAATATTGGTTTTATCAAGGGTTTCTTTAATTGCCGTGACAACATAGCTGGTATCTGTTAAAGAAACAACCGTAAGGCACACTCCGTTGTGTGAGACACTTTGGTCAATTTTTAACATTGGCGCCAGCTCACTGGCGATCTCTATGTGCAGGTTATCCCCCTCTTTGGCTAGGGATTTAATTTTACCTATAGATTCAATTATTCCTGTAAACATTGTTAATTTGGTTACATTTGCACTACAAAAATAATGATAAACAAACGACCTGTATGAGCAATCAACAAAAAATAATAGTAGGGATCTCGATTGGTGATTTAAATGGTATTGGAAGTGAAATTATTCTAAGGACGTTTCAAGATCAAAGAATGCTAGAGTTTTGTACGCCTGTTATTTTTGCTTCTGTAAAACTGATGTCATTTTTTAAAAAACAATATGGCCTCCAGGTTAATCTTCATGGTATTGACCATCTAGACAAAATACTTCCCAAAAAAATAAATGTTTTAAACCTCTGGAAAGAGCCCTTACAAATTGAATTTGGCAAACAAGACCCAGCCCTTGGCAGCTACTCAGTACAATCTTTAGAAGCCGCAGTAACCGCCTTAAAAGAAGATAAAATAAACGCCCTGGTAACGGCGCCAATACATAAGTCTAACATACAATCAGACACCTTTAATTTTCCTGGGCATACAGATTATTTGAACCATGAGCTTGAGGGTGATAGTTTAATGTTGATGATTTCAGACAGCCTAAGAGTAGGTCTTTTAACAGACCATGTAGCTGTAAAAGACATCTCGGCAAGTATTACAAGAGAGGTAATCGAGAAAAAGATCAACACGATTCATAAAACACTTATCCAAGACTTTGGTATTGCAAAACCTAAAATAGCCGTGCTGGGGATCAACCCTCATACTGGAGACAACGGTGTTATTGGAAATGAGGATGACACCATTATGCGTCCTACCCTTGACAACCTTCGCAATAACGGCAAAACAGTTTTTGGCCCCTATGCCGCAGACAGTTTTTTTGGCACTGCAAACTATAAAAACTTTGATGTTATAATTGCCTCCTACCACGACCAAGGGCTTGTCCCTTTTAAAACCCTTTCTTTTGGCTCAGGGGTAAATTACACAGCCGGACTCAGTAAAATAAGAACCTCTCCAGATCACGGAACAGCCTTCGATATCGCCGGTAAAAACAAAGCAGACTTCAGCTCCTTTAGAGCTGCTGTTTTTAAGGCAATTTCTATTTTTGAAACTAGGAGAGAATATCTAATTTCTGCAGAAAACCCCTTAAAAATTAGCAAACGCAAACCCTTTGCAAAAAAGTAGCAATAAAATAATTTGCAAATCAAATAATTTTCTATCTTTGCACCCGCTTTGTACGCAAGGCGAATATTGCAAACTGGTGTGATTATGAGAGATTTGAAAGAATTTACAATCCCCTTTGTTGGGTTAAAACTCGGAGAGCATCATTTTGATTTTACAATAGACAACAAGTTCTTTGAGCATTTTGAGTATGATGAGTTTAATGCAGCAACCATTTCTCTCGATGTACTATTGGAAAAGAAAACAACCTTTATGGAGTTTACATTAACCTACACAGGTGATGTAGACGTAAACTGTGATGTAACCAACGAACCCTTCAAGGAGTCTGTAGCTGGAAACTATCATTTTATCGTAAAGTTTGGGGATGACTTTAACAATGAAAACGAAGATTTATATATCATCCCTCACGGGAGCTATCAGGTAAACATTCAACAATTCATTTATGAATCTATCATTTTGAATTTACCAAGTAGGAGAGTACATCCAGGGGTAGAAGACGGCACACTGCAAAGTGATATTCTCGACAAACTCGAAGCGTTAAGCCCAAAGGCACCCAAAGAAGATATAGACGCATCTCAACAAGGTCCAATAGACCCAAGATGGGATTCATTAAAAAAATTACTAAACGAAAAATAACAGAACGTAATGGCACATCCTAAAAGAAAAATCTCCAAAACTAGAAGAGACAAAAGAAGAACACATTACAAAGCAGTTGCACCGCAAATTGCAACAGACCCAACAACCGGAGAATCACACCTATACCACAGAGCACACTGGCATGAAGGTAAGCTCTACTACCGTGGTCAAGTTGTTATTGATGCCGTAGAAGAGGTAGAAGCATAAGGCTTTAAAAAATTAGGACATCCCTAACTCTCACACCCTGTGAGAGTTTTTTGTTTTCTAAGCGATAAGTGAAAATCAAAAAATCAAAAAAAGTCTTTATTTTGATTAAATTTCATTATTTTTCAAGCTTTTTAAACAAAATCTAACCCTCATCACTGGATTTAAATAAATTCTATGAGTACCATTACTGCTGCAATCACTGCTGTTGGAGGCTATGTTCCTGAGTATGTTTTAACAAACGATATTCTAGCAACAATGGTAGAAACCAACGACGATTGGATTACCTCAAGAACAGGAATCAAACAACGGCGTATTTTAAAACAAAAGGGGAAAGGAACCTCTTTTATGGCCATCAAAGCAGCCCAAGATTTACTTTCTAAAAATCAAACCAACCCACAAGACATAGACTTGGTGATCATGGCAACCGCCACACCCGATATGCCAGTAGCCTCAACAGGAGCTTATGTGGCCACAAAAATTGGAGCAGTAAATGCTTTTTCTTATGATTTAGCTGCTGCTTGTTCAAGTTTTCTTTTTGGAATGTCTACAGCAGCCAAGTATATAGAGTCTGGCAGGTATAAAAAAGTACTGCTCATCGGAGCCGATAAAATGTCCTCCATTGTAGATTATTCAGATCGCACCACATGTATTATCTTTGGAGATGGTGCTGGAGCCGTTTTGTTTGAACCCAACCACGAGGGTCTTGGCGTTCAAGACGAAATATTACGCTCTGACGGTGTGGGAAGAGAAAGCCTTAAAATAGACGCAGGGGGTTCTATTTTGCCTCCATCAAACCAAACCATTATAGATAAACAGCACTTTGTACACCAGGACGGGAAGACAGTATTTAAATTTGCTGTTTCTAAAATGGCAGATGTTTCAGAAAACATCATGAAAAGAAACAATCTAAAAGGCGATGATATTCAGTGGCTTGTGCCGCATCAAGCCAACAAACGAATCATTGATGCAACCTCCAACAGAATGGAGTTGCCACAAGATAAAGTTATGTTAAATATTCACAGGTATGGAAATACAACCTCAGCAACCCTACCTTTGTGTTTGTTTGACTATGAAAATCAACTAAAAAAAGGAGACAATATCGTCTTCGCCGCTTTTGGCGGAGGCTTTACCTGGGGTTCTATATATTTAAAATGGGCCTATGATCCAAGATAACAAAACAATTACCTATTCAAAAACAAGTATATTATGGAATTAAAAGACATTCAAACCTTAATCAAGTTCGTAACCAAATCTGGCGCTAGTGAGGTAAAACTTGAAACCGAAGAAGTTAAAATTACCATTAGAACAGGAGACCACAGCAAAGGCGAAACTACCTTTATCCAGCAAGTGCCACAAGTGGCTGCTCCAGTTCCTGTTGCTGCCCCAACTCCAGCCGCACCTGCAGCTGAGACTCCTTCAGAGCCTAAAGAAGACACAAATCTTATCACTGTAAAATCACCAATTATTGGCACTTTTTATCGCAAGCCATCACCAGACAAACCTATGTTTGTTGAGGTTGGTACCGTAATTGGTCAGGGAGATGTTCTTTGTGTTATTGAAGCCATGAAACTTTTCAATGAAATAGAGAGTGAGGTCTCTGGTAAAATTGTCAAGGTATTGGTAGATGACGCCTCTCCTGTAGAGTTTGATCAACCACTATTTTTAGTAGACCCATCATAAATTATATTTAAAATCTTAGATAGCGTTGTAACAACCTTTGTGCAAACAAAGTCGTGAGTTATAAGTTTAAATAAAAGAGATATGTTTAAAAAAATATTAATTGCAAATAGGGGTGAAATAGCACTTCGCATCATCCGTACCTGTAAAGAAATGGGCATTGAAACGGTAGCTGTTTACAGTAAAGCTGACGAAGAAAGCTTGCACGTAAAATTTGCTGATGAAGCAGTATGTATTGGCCCAGCTCCAAGTAGCGAAAGCTACTTAAAGGTAAGTAACATTATAGCAGCCGCAGAAATTACAAATGCAGATGCAATTCATCCGGGGTATGGATTTCTTTCCGAAAACGCAAAATTTTCAAAGATTTGTGACGAGCACAACATCAAATTTATTGGAGCTACTCCAGAGATGATTGATAGAATGGGTGATAAGGCAAACGCAAAGTCAACTATGATTGCTGCAGGAGTGCCTTGTGTACCAGGAAGTGAAGGGGTTATTCCAGATTTTAAAACATGTATTAAAGTTGCCAAAAAAACAGGCTATCCTGTGATGCTAAAAGCTAGCGCAGGGGGTGGAGGTAAAGGCATGCGCGCTGTTTGGAAAGAAGAGGAGCTACAAGATGCTTGGGAATCTGCCAGACAAGAGAGTAAAGCAGCCTTTGGGAATGACGACATGTACATGGAAAAACTCATCGAAGAGCCTCGTCATATAGAGATACAAGTAATTGGAGACAGTAAAGGAAATGCATGTCATCTTAGTGAGAGAGATTGTTCAGTACGGCGTCGTCACCAAAAACTGACCGAAGAAACCCCAAGTCCTTTTATGACAGATGATCTTAGAGAGAAAATGGGTGAAGCCGCAGTAAAAGCCGCAAAATACATTAAATATGAAGGCGCAGGAACGGTAGAGTTTCTAGTAGACAAGCATAGAAACTTTTATTTCATGGAAATGAATACTCGTATCCAAGTAGAGCATCCTATTACAGAACAAGTGGTTGATCATGATTTGATTCGTGAGCAAATTCTTGTTGCGGCAGGGGTACCCATTTCTGGTAAAAACTACTTTCCATCGTTGTACTCAATAGAGTGCCGTATCAACGCAGAAGACCCTTACAATGACTTTAGGCCTTCTCCGGGAAAAATTACTACACTTCATGCTCCAGGAGGTCATGGGGTTAGACTAGACACGCATGTGTATGCAGGATATTCTATACCACCAAACTATGATTCTATGATTGCCAAGTTAATTACAACGGCTCAATCACGCGAGGAAGCAATCAATAAGATGAAACGCGCCCTAGATGAGTTTGTTATTGAGGGAATTAAAACAACCATTCCGTTTCACAGACAACTCATGGACCATCCAGATTATGTTTCAGGAAATTATACAACCGCATTTATGAATACCTGGAAAATGAATGAGCCTCAAGAAGAAGAATAAATCAATGCTCATAATACAAAAAAGTGCTATCTATCAGATAGCACTTTTTTTATGGTATCAATAGCCCTACTATTAGTTAACAATTAGTTTTTTAACCTGGGTAAGACCCTCTTGTGTTTTTAAGTAGATTAGATATACGCCACTGCTGAAGTCAGATACATCAACCCTATTATTTGAGGAGTCCATGTCTTTGTTTTGATAAACAGAGCTCCCTGTGATTGTAAAAATCTCCATAGAAAAAGATGTCGTAGCGTTGACAAGAGATACAGTAAAGGCGCTATCAGCGGGATTAGGATTCACAGAAAACAAACTGTTTGCCTGCTCTGGTGTGCTTAGCGCTGCATCATTTCTAAAGCGGTATTTTATGGTTTCTCCAAACCATTTCTCTAAAAAGGTAATGGTAGAACCGCTCAGGTTTTTTAATCGAATCAAACCATTTCCATGGTTTGACGGCCAGTTATTCATACCATCGCCGCCAGTATCATATACTACTAGCTCGTAACACCCAGGAGGCAGGTTAATCAGGTCTGTATAGGTGGTGTTAGAGTCGTCAAAATCTCTTTCAAACATTATATTTCCAGCCGTATCAAACACTTTGTAGCTATTTTCAAAAGGGCGGTTATTGGTTTTAAATTGAACTACCATTTGCTCTTGATGAATTGGAGCTGGCTCAAACTCTGAGTCAAGACTGTTGTTAAACTCATATTGATCCTGCGCGCCATTTGGCTGGCTCAGGCTTACTTGGAAGGTATTAACGCCCTGGTAATAATCACTAACCTGGATTGCAGGGAGGGTAACCACGGTTTGTTCTAAAAAGTCTAAAGACCCTGTCCAGGTAAAAGTATATGGCGCCTCACCAGACACACCATAAGTTATAGTTGCTGACTCTAAGGTGTTTTCTCCGTTATTTTTTATTCTAATGACAGGCTCTCCACAAGTAGGATTAAACCTAGTGTTGAGCTTGAAAATGTTGGGGGCAATAATCTCCTCTAACGAAACGTCATTAGTGAAATTTGGAGCGCCGTATTCTACAAAAAAGATTTCTGTAACATAGTTCCCATAAGGATCCTGATCTATATTGTAGTCTATGTCTGTTGTGGTGTCTACCCCAACATTAATAAAAGGAGTCACATCCAAATTTTGAACAGTTGCAGGGGCTCCTGGACACCAACCAGCCCTATCATACATCCATGTTCCTCCTTGAGGATAGAGCGGGTTTTCACCACATTCTTGCATGATTTCCCAGCTGTATTGTTCCACACCATTGACAAGTACCCTATGGGTGTTGTTGCAAAATTCACCACAATTATTGCCGTTTCCAAAGTCATGCCCTGTTAGGGTAGATTTTACAGCAAACATTTCTGCATCTGGATTTAACTCCACAGAGGTGTTTACCACCACATCATCAAAGCTGCTCAGGCTATAATTTCCAGAATATAGATTCTTAATACCTAATAACTCTCTGGCAGGGGTCCCCACTTTGAAAACCACCTTCATATCCAGAAGTTCTTGAAAGTTACCTGCTCTGATGTGTACATCGTCTCCTTGAAAAAGATGTTGAAAATCTGTCACATCAAAAATCCATGTCCAACCATCATCACCCAATGAAAGCCCATTTCCGTAGGGAGTTATGTAACGACCAATCTCCCAAGGCACAAGCACCTCTTCTCCAGGGACTGTGGTATTGTATTCTATTTGTTCTAGGATAAGCGTATTATCTGCAGCCACGGCGGTAGAATCTGTAGCAACTAAATTGGAGTCGTATTGGTAATTGTTGTAATAGGTTGGATTCACATAAAGAGTTTCATCTAAAACAGGAGCCTCTCCTGGGACCAATTGCACGTATTTCTCTACCATCACTTTTCCTTTGGCGATGGAGTCTACAACAAGCTCAGAGGTTACAGTATATGTTGAACTATTTCTATTAAACTTTACGTTAGGTCTTGTGGTAGACGCGGTAAAATTTTTAAAATGACTGCCGTTATAGCTTTTTAATTGCGGAACTCCGTAAAGGGCGGTTTGCTCATTTGAAATTTCTTCAAGGGTTTGATATTCTGGGGTAATTTGATCAAACTTGTAATTTGCTTTTAGGGCTGAATAGTTTGGATGGGAAGCATCCACATCTTTGTGCATCCAATTAGCAATGGTTGCTTGATCTAGTTCTGTAGACCAAATTTGAAAATCATCGAGTTTGCCATCATAAAAATTATCGGCACTCCATTGTCCTCTTCCAAGTTTAAAATCATTGATGTTTCCCACAGCCCTTGTAAGTCCAGATCCTGTGTGCCATAGCTCTGCGTTAAGATATATATTCATAACACCAGTAGTTGCATTTTTAGTGAAGGCCCAATGATTCCAAACATCTTTGTACTGGTCGGTGTCATCTACTTCTTTATCTATGCGGTCATACCCAGTTGCGTCTCCAGCATCCCAATATACTCTTTGGTTGCTCCACGGCAGATGAATGTTTAACACCCTATTTCCATCCTGATCATGGACATCAAGCACACTGTCGCTTTGCGGCTGTTCTCCATTTCCGTTCAACCAAAAAGAAATGGTAACCTCATTTTCTATGTCTGTGAGGTTTGAGGTAGGGACCCCTAATTTATCTGGCCCATTAAAATTAAAATAAGAGTCTGTCTGTGAAGCCTGAGAAGTACAGCCCCAGGGGTAGGCTTCCCCGCTCAATAACACGGGGCTTGCTCCTTCTTTTCCAGTAAAGGCAACTTCTACTATGATGTTTGATGTACCATCCCAACTAAAAAAAGAAGGGAAATCAATGTGTTGCCATCCCGTACCACTAAAAGCGTAATCTTTGGCAAATACCTCAACAAAATCTGTGACTATTTCATTTTCTTGTATTTCATTTTGTGTGGTCGCCTTTATGCCAATTCTAAGGTGCTGCATCTCTCCACCTACGTCAAGAACATTGAACTGCATACCAGTAATATCTCCAGGAGTTAAGCCAGAGGCCACAAGCTCAGATTGTCTGAACAGGTATTGTGTTTGAGAATCATTTAAAGAGGCGTTAAAAGGGTCTTGGATTTCTTGAGCTCCATTACCTATTTGAAAGGCAGAAAGCGAAGAGGGGTTGTCAAAAACAATGCTTTGTTCATACCGAGGGGAGTAGCTCCAAGCGGTGTTATTCATGTAAGAGAAACTCTCAGGTGTTAAGCCTCCATTGCCACCAATATAATAGTTTGGATGAAGCCCTTTACCTGTATGCTCAATCACTTTTAAATAAGAGAGGTAATCCCACTCGCCACAATTTGGATTTTGGGTTGGGTCACATTTAAGCTTGTATTTGATATACACTTTTTCGAAATCAAGCCCTTCCAAAGAGCTAAAATCAAAAAAGCCCTCTCTTGGAGCTAGCCAACCTTCTCCAACAGGATAGCCATCAAATTCTATGGTTTGAATTTCAATTTCATCCCCTGGTTGTTGGGAAAACGATACAAAAGAAAATAAAATTAAAACAAGTAATAGTCTGTAGTTGGTTTTCATCAGAATGTAATTAAATTTATAAAAGCTAATAGCCTAAAACACAAGTTTAAATATAATACTATTTATGAATCTATCCTACTGGGAACACACCTCATGGTTTACCGATATAGACTTTGCTATTATTGGCAGCGGGATTGTTGGCCTAAGCTGCGCCTTAGAATTAGCAGAGCTTCAACCAGGGGCAAAAATTGTGGTGTTTGAAAAAGGGATGTTGCCCAGTGGCGCTAGCACTAAAAACGCAGGATTTGCGTGTTTTGGAAGCATGTCAGAAATAGTACAAGATTTAAAGACACACTCTCAAAGCGAGGTGGTTGCCCTTATCACAGAGCGTCTCAAAGGGCTTTCCTCCCTAAGAGCAACTCTCACAGATCATAAAATAGCATATAAGCAACTGGGAGGATACGAGCTTTTTCCAGAGTCCGATCCTTCTAATTTTGATCAGTGCCTACAAAACCTAGATGCAATCAATGCCCTGCTATACCCAATTTTTAAAGACAATGTATTTGCTTTGGTTGACACTCCTTTTGGCTTTGAGAATGTAGCTCCTAAAGCTATTTTCAACAAATTTGAAGGTCAACTCGATACAGGTAAAATGATGACAGCATTGATCAAAAAGGCGACGTCAAAAGGCATTTTGATTGTAAACAATGCTTTGGTGAAAGCCATCACACAAAAAGAGTTATCACTACCATCATTTTCTCTTGGATCGTTATCTGTTCAAGCAAAAAACATATGTATTGCCACCAATGGCTTTGCTGCTGAGCTATTGCAAGAAGATGTAGCACCAGCCAGGGCGCAAGTGCTCATTACAAAACCCATAAAAAACCTGGCCATTAAGGGGACTTTTCACCTTGATTGCGGATACTATTATTTCAGAAATATTGATGACAGAATTTTGTTTGGGGGCGGCAGAAACCTTGATTTTAAAACAGAAAACACCTCTCAAATAGGACTTACCCCAATTGTACAAGAACGCTTAGAACAACTTTTAGAGAGTATGATATTACCTCAAACCCCTTTTGAGGTAGATACTCGTTGGAGCGGTACTATGGGTGTTGGAAGCAAAAAAACACCTATAGTAAAACAAATTCATCCCAATGTTTGTTGCGCAGTACGTTTGGGAGGAATGGGTGTGGCCATTGGCAGCAATATTGGAAAAGAGCTTGCAATACTATCCTTGAATAACGCCAGATATTAGTTACACAAATCAC